>JBJTAW010000108.1:0-6754 GCA_046091025.1 Chakrabartia sp.
GCGTAATAATGGGCATTTGCCGCGGCCATGAACTGCGCCACCGGAATTGGCCCGCCCAGCGTAATCGCCCGCGCCAACCGTTCCGGCAGCAGCTGATCAGGCGATGCTGGTGTTTGCGTCACTGGCATCTGCCCGGTCACGACGCCCTTGGGCCGTCAGAATAAGATAAAGACCCAGCAGGATCATCGGGACACACAAAGTCTGCCCCATCGTCATGCCCAGCAGCCCATGAACGCCCACATCCGGTTCCCGCACGGTTTCGGCCACAAAGCGGAATCCGCCCATCCAAAAGACAAAATGTCCGGCGAGCGCCCCCGGCTTTAGGCGGGAGTCTGACTTCCAGAACAGTACAGAGAGGATGATCCCAAGCACCAGACCTTCGAGCCCGGCCTGATAGAGTTGGCTGGGATGGCGCACCACATCTCCGCCGCCCGGAAAAACCATGCCCCACGGCACAGTTGTTTCCCGGCCCCATAATTCCCCATTCACAAAATTGGCGAGGCGGCCGAGAAAATGCCCAATGGGATAAACGACCACAAGATAATCAAGCGTCCGCAGCCAATTGACCTTTTGTGCCCGCGCAAACCAAAGCATGCCAAGAACAACACCGATGACCCCGCCGTGAAAGCTCATCCCGCCTTCCCATAATTTGAGCATACTCAGCGGCTGCCCAAGCATCTCCGGTCGGTAAAAGAAAATATAGCCAAAGCGGCCACCTAAGATGATGCCAAGCGTTGCATAGATGACCAGATCTTCCACCTGCGCCTTCGTCATCGGTGCGCCGGGGCGTGTGACCAATTTAGTCAGATACCACCAGCCGACAAGAATGCCGGTAATATAGGCAAGGCTATACCATCTGACCTTGAAAAACCCGAGATCAAGGGCAACGGGATCAAGGCCAAGGCTCTGCCACCGCACAGCGGACGTAGCGTCAACGATACTTGCAAGGATCAAGGCTTTTCCCCTTAGAATTTGGCCCTACATAGGGGGAGGAGAGAAGAACATAAAGGGAGAGATTCTGATGCCATCTGAATTGGACCTGCGCTTAGCAAAGGCCACGGAAATGCTAACGGCCCCCGGCGCGCCCATGGCGCTGACGGCCCATCATGCTTTTGGGGTCGATTTGCCGATGGTCGCGGTGGCTCCGCCCGCTATGTCGCATTATTTTGCCTATTTCTGTGCCCAACATGGCGACACAGAGTTTATTGTGGATGGCGATCAACGCCTCTCCTTCAAACAGACCTATGCCGCGGCAGACCGCGTCGCCAAAGCGTTGGTTAAGCTGCACAATGTCCAGCGCGGGGAGCGGATTGGAATTGCCATGCGCAATGCGCCGTCCTGGATCATCCTCTATATGGGCGTCTTGATGGCGGGCGGATGTGCCACGCTGCTCAATGGCTGGTGGCAGGGTGCTGAACTGGCCGCCGGTATTGACGATGTGGGCGCAAATTGGGTGCTGGCGGATCAGCCACGCGCAGATCGCCTGAGCGAAGTCGGTTATGCAGGCGCTTCCCGGATTGTCGCGCTCGATGTGGCCGCTCCCTTGGAACAGGCACTCGCCCCGATATGGGGAACGGCGGACCTTTCGGACGTGGCTCTGCCGGAGTTAACGGGTGACGATCTGGCGACCATTTTGTTCACATCGGGATCAACGGGCCAGTCCAAGGGCGCGTTTTCGACGCACCGGGCCGTGGTGCAGGGCACGTTCAACTATATTGTTCAGGCCTTGGTGATGCTGCAATTGGCAACAGAGGACGGAACAATCTCTGCAGATCGGCCGCAGCACGCCACGCTTTTGACCGTTCCACTATTCCACGTCACGGGCGAAGTCCCGGTGATGCTCGTCAGCTTTGCAATTGGCCGCAAAATTGTGATGATGCCCAAGTGGAATGTCGTGACCGCGATGGAGTTGATCCAGAAAGAAAAGATCACCAACTTCACCGGCGTGCCGTTGATGAGCTTTGAGTTGATGTCGCATCCCGATCGGCACAAATATGATCTGTCGACGCTTCAGGGTCTGGCCGGGGGCGGTGCGCCGCGCCCGGTGGAACACGTGAAGCGCATTGCCGATGAGTTTCCAACAGCGCCGCCCGCGCTTGGCTATGGCCTCACCGAAACCAATGGCATTGGGGCGGGCAATTTCTCAACCACTTATCTGGAAAAGCCCAACTCAACGGGCCTTCCCTCTAAGCCCTTGGTCGACATGGCGATTTTGGATGATGCCGGAAAACCCGTGCCGCAGGGCCGGCGGGGCGAAGTCTCCATCCGTTCCGTCGCGCTCTTTTCCGGCTATTGGAACCGGCCGGACGCAACGGCGGAGTGCATGACGGATGACGGATATTTCCGCACCGGCGATGTCGGCTATTTTGATGAGGACGGCTATCTGTTCATCGTCGATCGCAAGAAGGACATCATCATCCGTGGTGGCGAGAATATCAGCTGCCAAGAAGTCGAAGCCGCGATTTACGAACACCCCGCCATTGCAGAAGCTTGTGTCTTTGGCTTGCCGGATGAACGCTTGGGCGAATTGCCCGGCGCGGTCGTTTATTGTAATCCTGGACAAACGTTGGACGAAGCCGGTTTGAATGCTTTTCTGAAAGACAAGATCGCCGCCTTCAAAGTCCCCGCCAAAATTTGGTTCGAACCCCATAACTTGCCACGCCTTGGCACCGAGAAAATCGACAAGGTGTCGCTGCGCAAAAAATACCGGGCCGTCTGGGAACAGGCGACTGCCGCATGAGGATTGCCGAGCCACTCCGCCTGCCCTGTGGCGCCACTTTGCCCAACCGATTGGCCAAGGGGGCCATGACCGAAGGATTGGCGACCGCCAATGGCGTGCCAACACCCGCTTTAGATCGGCTCTATCGCTGCTGGTCTGAAGGCGGGGCGGGCATGCACCTGACGGGCAATGTCATTATTGATCGGGACCATCTGGAGCGGCCGGGCAACGTCATTATTGATCGTCCACCCTCTGCTGAAATGAAGGCGGCACTCGCCTCCTGGGCGAAGGCGGGAACTGTCGCTGGCAATCACCTGTGGATGCAGATCAGCCATGCCGGTCGGCAAACGCAAGCCATTGTCAATAAAACGCCCAAGGCCCCGTCTGCTGTGCCTTTGGGGTTGCCCGGTGGGCAGTTTGGCATGCCCGTTCCGCTGACGGACGGCGAGATTAAGGATTTGATCCAACGCTTTGCCATTGCCGCGGCCGCAGCAAAGGAAGCGGGCTTTACCGGCGTTCAAATTCACGGTGCCCATGGCTATCTCATCTCTCAATTTCTCAACCCGCGCGCCAACCAGCGCACGGATATCTGGGGCGGCAGCCTTGAAAATCGGGCCCGCTTTTTGATGGAAGCGGTCAAAGCTGTACGCAGTGCCGTTGGCCCTGAGTTTCCGGTTTCAGTGAAGCTCAATTCAGCTGACTTCCAAAAAGGCGGCTTTGACTTTGGAGACAGCCTGACGGTTGCTCGTTGGCTGGAGGCCGCGGGCGTTGATCTGCTCGAGATTTCGGGCGGGTCCTATGAGCAGCCGCGCATGATGGATCTTGAGGGGATGGAATCGGTCGAGACGCAGAATGTCGCCCCCTCCACCGCCGCGCGTGAGGCCTATTTCGTCGATTTTGCAAAAGCCATGAAGGCCGAAATCAAAACCATGCCGCTCATGGTAACAGGCGGATTTCGCAGCCGAGCCGCCATGGAGCATGCGCTTTCAAACGGCGCCGCCGATTTGATCGGCATAGGGCGGCCGCTCTGTGGCGCGCCCGATGCCTGTCTTCAGCTTTTGGCGGGTGCTGAGGACATCCCCCGCTTTGAGCGTCAACTTCACCTTCTACCCGGCTGGCTGCGCTGGATGGAGACATTCAAAATGGTGCGCGCGCTGGCCGGATTTGGTGTGCAATTCTGGTATTATGCGCAGATCTACGCGATTGGCCAGACGGGCAAGACAGACCTTGGCATGTCGGTGTTCGCAGCGATGCAGCAGGTCAACGCCATGAACAAAAAACTGCTCGCGGGCAGGACACGCTGACCAAATGTCCAAGGGGCGCGGACAGCGCCCTTTGGACAGGTGGCCCCGGGTGATTTAGGGCGCTAAGCAACCATGATGCACATTCCCACTGATCACCCGCCCATCGCCCCCCGCCGGATCGGCGTGTTGTTGATGAATCTTGGCACGCCGGATGCGCCCGAAACCGGGCCGGTTCGCCGCTATCTGAAGCAATTTCTGTCGGACCGGCGGGTGGTGGAGATTCCCCCGATCATCTGGCAGCCGATTTTGCGCCTATTTGTGCTGACGACCCGCCCGGCCAAATCGGCTCATGCCTATGCGCATATCTGGACCGACCAAGGCTCCCCCCTTGCCGTTGTGTCGCGGTTGCAGGCCGAGACGATGCAAAAGGTCTTGGGCGAAACGGTGATGGTCGATTGGGCGATGCGCTATGGCAGTCCTTCTATCGGTGATCGGCTGGACGCGATGAAGGCAACCGGGTGCGACCGCATTCTCATCGCCCCGCTCTATCCGCAATATAGCAGTGCGACGACCGCGACAGGATTTGATGAGGTTGCCCGCGTGCTGGGCAAGATGCGCTGGCAACCGGCCATCCGCACTCTGCCGGCCTATCATGATGATCCTGCCTATATCGCGGCGCTCACAGAATCGGTGGAACAAGGGTTGAGCGGCCTGTCCTTCAAGCCGGACGCAATTCTGGCGAGCTTTCACTCCATGCCCGAACGGACTTTGATGAAGGGGGATCCCTATCATTGCCATTGCCGCAAAACGGCCCGGCTCTTGTCGGAAGCTTTGGGGCGTGAGGTGCTGGTTTCGTTCCAATCCAAGCTGGGCCGTGCCAAATGGCTGGAACCCGCAACCGATGCGATGCTGGAGTCTCTACCGGGTCAGAACATTAAGAACATTGCGGTTATTGCGCCCGGCTTTTCCGCCGATAATCTTGAAACGCTCGAAGAAGTCGCCATCCGCGGCAAGGAGAGCTTTGTTGAGGCCGGCGGCGAAAATTTTGCGTATCTGCCTTGCCTGAACACAAGTACGCCCGGCACAAAAATGCTAACCAGCTTACTCTTACGTGAACTTGCAGGCTGGCTTCCCCAGCACTAGCCTTTGACCCGATCTTGGTCGCTGAAAGGATATGCGATGAAAAGAGTTGCGATCGTTACAGGCGGAACGCGCGGCATTGGCGCTGCCATCAGACGAGAGTTGCACGCCATGGGTATGACCGTTGTCGCCAATTATGCAGGCAATGCGCAAAAGGCGCAGGCGTTCGAAGCGGAAACAGGCATACGCGCCTTTCAATGGGATGTGGGTGACTTTGCTGCCTGCCAAGACGGGTGCGCCCTGGTAGAACGGGAAATCGGCCCGGTGGATGTACTGGTCAATAACGCCGGGATCACGCGGGATGGAACGCTGCTCAAAATGACCTATGAAATGTGGGACGAGGTGATGCGCGTCAATCTGGGCGGGTGCTTCAACATGGCCAAAGCGACCTTTGCCGGCATGCGGGATCGCGGCTGGGGCCGCATCGTCAATATCGGCTCGATCAATGGGCAGGGTGGGCAGTATGGACAGGTGAATTATGCCGCCGCAAAATCGGGCATTCATGGCTTTACCAAAGCCTTGGCACAGGAAGGGGCAAAATTTGGCGTAACCGTTAATGCCCTTGCGCCGGGCTACATTGATACAGATATGGTCGCGGCCGTCCCCGAGGATGTCTTGGCCAAAATTGTGGCCAAAGTCCCGGTCGGGCGCCTTGGCCATGCCGAAGAAATTGCCCGCGGCGTTGGCTTTTTATGCGCCGAAGATGCAGGCTTCATTACCGGATCGACCCTGTCGATCAATGGTGGCCAGCATATGTATTGAGGATGACCGATTGACCATAACCCAAGGCCCCATCAAACGGTCGATCACCATTGCCGGCCATGAAACATCCATCAGCCTTGAGCCAATATTCTGGGATGCCCTGCGCGATGCCGCGGCAGAGGAAGGCATTCCGGTGAATGCCCTTGTCGCCCGGATCGATGCAGACCGAATCGCGTCGGCCGTTCCCGCCAATCTGGCGAGCACGCTCCGCGTCTGGCTGTACGCCCGAAAGATGTGACGTCGGCGTGCAGCCTTTTGGGTTCTGCACCTTTCGGATAGCCCCAGATTATTGCCCCCGGCCGCATTCCGCTGCGCAAGAGGGCCTCTGCGCCGTAGCGTTAAGCGACTAAAACACGCCACTACACGCAAAAAGTCAATTGACAGCCCCGATGCAAGCCTATTTCTGGGGCAACATGTTAAATGGAGAGAGACGCCATGAATTTCCAGTTTTCAGAAGAAGCAGAAGCTCTGCGCGATCAGGCACGACGCTTCCTCGAAGAGCGGTCGGGCCGCGAAAAGGCGCGGGCCGTGATGGAGTCCGGGGCCAGCCATGATGCCACACTGTGGGCCGAGATTGTCGGCCTAGGCTGGACGGCGCTGCGTATTCCAGAGGAGCATGGCGGGCTTGGCCTATCGATGCTCGAACTGTGCGTTCTGGCGGAAGAAGTCGGCCGTGTTGTCTCGCCCGTGCCCTTCACCTCTTCTGTTCTGCTCGCAACCGAGGCCTTGATTGCGGCGGGAACCGACACCCAAAAATCTGCATGGTTGCCAAAATTGGCCGATGGATCGGCAATTGGCGCGGTTGCGTTGGCCGAAGGCACGGGCGCTCCCGGCGTGTCCTCGAGCTTGAACATCAATGACGGCAAAGCCAATGGTGTGAAGCGGCCCG
>JBJTAW010000109.1:0-4367 GCA_046091025.1 Chakrabartia sp.
TGATTATACCGACCGCCAAAGGGCATATAGCAGCGCACATACCAGAAAGGACTCCGCGACTGCTTGTAAATCGCCAGACCCTTTTTGATCTTAATGACCCGAAATTTCGACGTTTCGGCAGGATCGGGTTTGGGGGCGTCGAGTAGCATCAAAAGTAATATACCGCAGTATATTACTATGTATATTACTTTTTTCGCGAGCGGTCAGATCGCGTAAACCATTGAAAAACAGGGAAAAAATGGTGCCCAGGGACGGAATCGAACCGCCGACACGCGGATTTTCAATCCGCTGCTCTACCGACTGAGCTACCTGGGCCAAAGGGCGCGGCGGGCGCGCTCTTTGAAGGCGGGCCTATAGCCATGGTTAGGCGTCGCTGTCCAGCCCCGTTTCTTGTTCGTCCTCATCGGCGTGCGCGGGCACGCGATAGCCTTCGCCCAGCCAGTTGAGCAGATCCCGATCCTTACACCCGCGCGAACAAAAGGGCAGGTGCGCGGCGGCCGCTGGCTTGCGGCATAGGGGGCAGAGCGCGGGCTGCAGATCAGGCTGGAGAGACATGGACAAGGCCATAGCGGCTGATGGCTGAGTCGCAAACCAACATCACATCTGCGCCGACGATCCGCCGGGTCTGCGCCAATGCATCGGGCCAGTGGCGCAGCAGATCAATGATGGGGGCCTGTGCGGTGATCGTCCGGGGGCCAATGCCCTGCGATTGGGCCGCTTGGCGCAGGAGCGCGCGGGCAATGGCCTCATCGGAAAGCCGCCCCGGCGTTATGCCGCACACTTGTTCTGGCAGGGACGGGCCGGTGCGCGGGCGGATGATCTGGCAAAACCCATAGCCGTTCACCGACGTCCGCTCGTGCGGGCCGAGCGGCGCGCACGCCTCTGCCAAGGTGTGATCCACCGCCTGCCGATCCGCGCGGGAGGTCATGGAGACAAAGTCGATGCCAATCGGCCCCGCAATGTCGAACTGGCGGAGGACGCGGCCAATGGCGCGGGCGGCGGCGCGGTTGAGATCGAGCGGGGCGCAGGTGCCATCCACATCAATCACCGTCATGGCGCGGGTGCGCTCTATCGATAAATCCCCGCCGTCAAGGGCGATGAGGCCGGTGCGTGCCTGATCCAGCAGCGTGTCAAAATCGACATCGTCCACGGCTGCAGCATCAATCCGCACATTTGGCGCGCCGCTGGGCAGGCTGTCTGCCGCGGCGGCGCTGGCGCAGATCACGGCGTCTGCGCTGGCCAAGAGGCGGGTGATCCGGTCAGGCGCTGGGGCGTCGTCGCCTGCGGGCCGGGCCAGCGCGCGGTTCCAGCGGCCCGGCTCTGGCACGCGGCTGCGCACGATATCGACCATCAGGCGCGCCCCTTCGGCCACAGAAGGCACGGGGCGGAGCAGGGCTTCTTCCCCCGTCTCTAGCGCAATGAGGGCTTGGGCCTGGCCCAGACGCGAAACAAGCCGGGCCGAAAGACGCGCCCCGGCCTGTGCACTTGGGCTGGCTTGGCAGAGGGGGATGAGGTGCAGCTCAACAACGTCGCCTCCCTCTAGCACGGCACAGCGCACATCGCCGGGGGCGGGGTCCCAGACGAGCTGGCGGGTCATTTGGGCAGAACGCCCGCCGCGATCAAAAGGGCGCGGGTTTCAAATAACGGCAGGCCCATCACGCCGGAATGCGACCCCGATAGCGCCCGGACATAAGCCTCGGCATAGCCTTGCACGGCATAGCCGCCCGCCTTGCCCAGCCCTTCGCCGCTTTCGACATAGGCGCTGATCTCCTCCGCGCTCAATCGTTTGAAGGTCAGGATGCTGGTGGAGAGGCGCTGGCGGGCAACGCCATCTGCGCCGATGACGCAGAGGGCGGAATGCACCCGATGCCGACGGCCCGACAAAAGCTGAAGGAAGGTGCGTATATCCTCGGCGGTTTCGGCCTTGCCCAAAATGCGGCGGCCAACAGCCACCACGGTATCGGCGGCCAGAATGACAGACTGGGGGTGGCGCGCGGCCACCAGCGCCGCCTTCTCTGCGGCAATACGCCGGGCATAAGCGAGGGGCAGTTCACCCTTAAGGGGGGTTTCATCGCAATCGGCGGGATCGACCTGATCCGGTACAACGCCGATCCGCTTGAGCAGATCAAGCCGACGCGGCGAGGCAGAGGCCAGAATGAAAGGAGCAGGCATGAACGTCACGGGGCGCGGCCCGGCATCCATCACTTAAAGCGGTAGGTGATCCGCCCTTTGGTCAGATCATAGGGTGTCAATTCCACCAGCACATCATCGCCCACGAGCACGCGAATACGGTTCTTGCGCATTTTGCCGGCGGTGTGGCCCAGGATTTCGTGATCATTCTCAAGCTTCACGCGGAACATTGCGTTGGGCAACAGTTCAACAACTGTACCGCGCATCTCGAGAAGTTCTTCCTTAGCCATGCATTTCCTTGATCATATTTTCTGAGGTGGGTGGCCGCGTCCTTAGACTGCAAACACCCAAAAGAAAACCCCGCCCGGACAAGCCGGGCGGGGCAGAGAGTTTTCAATCCAGATCGGATTACATTGACGCGTGATACAAGGCCGCCAAAAGCAGCAGAGCCACGATGTTCGTAATCTTGATCATCGGGTTCACGGCTGGGCCAGCGGTGTCCTTATAAGGATCGCCCACTGTGTCACCCGTCACAGCAGCCTTATGGGCTTCGCTGCCCTTGCCGCCATGATGGCCGTCTTCGATATATTTCTTCGCATTGTCCCAGGCACCACCGCCCGATGTCATCGACAAAGCGACGAAAAGGCCGCTGACGATCACACCTAGAAGAAGCGCACCCAGCGCCGCAAAGCCATTTGCCTGACCGGCAATTGCCGTGATCAGGAAGTAAACGACAATCGGGGCCAGAACGGGCAGCAGCGACGGAATAATCATTTCCTTGATCGCAGCCTTGGTGACGAGATCCACCGTACGGGCATAATTGGGGCGGCTTGTGCCGGCCATAATGCCCTTATCATTGGCGAACTGATCCCGCACATCCTTAACGACATCGCCGGCTGCACGGCCAACAGCTGTCATCCCCATTGCGCCGAACAAATAGGGGAGCAACGCCCCCAAGAGCAGGCCAACAATGACATACGGATTTTCAAGGCTGAAATCGACCGTGAGATCCGGGAAGAAGGTGCGCAGATCGTTGGTATAGGCGGCAAACAGCACAAGTGCTGCAAGACCCGCCGACCCAATGGCATAGCCCTTCGTCACGGCCTTGGTCGTGTTGCCAACGGCGTCCAGAGCGTCGGTCTTTTCACGAACCGAATCGTCCATACCGGCCATTTCGGCAATGCCACCGGCATTGTCCGTCACTGGGCCATAAGCGTCGAGCGCGACGACCATACCAGCCACGGCCAGCATCGCCGTTGCCGCAAAGGCAATGCCGATCAGACCCGCCAGCTGGTGCGCCACAATAATGCCCACGCAGATGACGATGGTTGGCAGCGCCGTTGCTTCAAGGCTGATCGCCAGACCCTGAATCACGTTCGTGCCATGACCCGTTTCCGATGACTTGGCGATCGACCGCACCGGACGATAGCTCGTGCTGGTGTAATATTCGGTGATCCAGACGATCAGACCCGTCACAACCAGACCCAGAAGCGAGCAATAGAAGAGCGTGCGGCCGGTAAACCCGCCGGTGCCATCCAAATTCGCGCCGATCAGGGTGTTCATGCCGCCCAACGCATAATCGGTCGCGAACCAAATGGCCGGGATCGACAAGAGCGCGGTGACAAGGAAGCCCTTATACATGGCGCCCATGATGTTGTTGGAACTGCCCAGACGGACGAAATAGGTGCCGATGATGGACGTCAGCACGCAGACGCCACCGATCAGAAGCGGCAGGCTCATCAGCGGGAGGAGCATGTCGCCCGCGCCCTTCACCAGCAGCGCGATCAGAACCATCGTGGCCCCAACGGTCACAACATAGGTTTCGAACAAATCTGCAGCCATGCCTGCGCAATCGCCAACATTGTCGCCGACATTGTCCGCGATCACAGCTGGGTTGCGAGGATCATCCTCAGGGATGCCCGCTTCCACCTTACCGACAAGGTCGGCGCCCACATCTGCGGCCTTGGTGAAAATACCACCGCCCAAACGCGCGAAGATGGAAATCAGCGATGCGCCAAAGGCCAGAGCAACCAGCGCGTCGACAACCAAACGGCTATCCGGCGCAAGGCCCTGAATATTGACGAGATAGTAAAAGACCACAGCGATTGGCCGACTGACAGACGGGGCGGGCCTTCGCCTCTATGATCAGGGCATAGAGATCGCTCTGCCCGCGCCGCTAGGCTGGCTTCATCAGGGATAGGCGCACCAAGGCTTGCCATCGCGACTCGGAGCCTGCA
>JBJTAW010000110.1:0-6296 GCA_046091025.1 Chakrabartia sp.
ATGGGCTCTCTGTCGCTGTATCTGGACTTCATAAACATCTTCCATTTCCTGATGAGCTTCTTGGGCCAGCGCGAGTAAACACTGCCTGATGTATTTAGGAAAAGGCCCGGAGTTTCTCCGGGCCTTTTTTTATGCGTCGAAATGACAGCGCTCTGCGCCAAAATGAATATGAGCCTGCCTTTCCTGATGCTGCGTATCCCCATCTCTTTACTCGGGGGGAGGGGTTGCAACAGGAGACAAGTATATGCGTAGAATCCTTCCAACGGCAGCTCGCGCGCTGATGGCCGGAACAGCCAATGCAGCTCAGGCCCATGACCATGGTAAGGGCAAGTGCCCAGCGGTGACGCAAGCGCAAGTTGAAGCACAATTTAATCGGTTCAATTCCGCCTGGGCCACCAAAGACCCCGCAACGGTCACGAGCCTCTTCACCAAGGATGCCGTTCTGCGCGCCACGGTGAGCAATAAGCCGCGCACAAATCCCGCTGAGATCAACGATTATTTTGTGGGCTTTCTGAAAGCCAGCCCGATTGGCACGATCAATAGCAGCACGGTCAAGATTGACTGCAATTCAGCCGCCCGGTTGGGCACTTGGACGGTCTCCCTGACCGATGCGGCCACGGGTGCCAAAAATGATGTGAAGGCGCGCTATTCCTTCATCTATCGCTATGTGGATGGGGATTGGAAGATTGACCATCTCCACTCCTCCGCAATGCCCGAAGCTGTAAAATAGACGCCAATATGAAAGGGGCGGCACAAAGCCGCCCCTTTCATATTGGCTCTCAGCTGTTGATCAGGCCTTGGCCCGTGCGCCTGCTTTTCCGCCCTTCTTTCCCTTTTTGGGAGCGGCCGGGACAATCTCAAACGCCAGCGCATTGTCCTTCAGCCGGACACTGACTTCGCCGCCATTGACCAGCTTGCCGAACAGCAGCTCTTCCGCCAGCGGCTGCTTGATCTTTTCTTGGATCAAACGGCCCATGGGTCGTGCGCCATAAAGCTTGTCATAGCCCCGCTCGGTCAGCCATTCCTTGGACTCGCTGTCGAGCTTGATGTGGACATCGCGGTCAGCCAGTTGCAACTCAAGCTGCAAGATGAACTTATCAACCACACGTGCCACCACCTGCGGCGGCAGATAGGCAAAGGGCACAATCGCATCGAGGCGATTGCGGAATTCCGGCGTGAACATTTTCTTCACCGCTTCCTCGCCCGCATCTTCCCGGCTGATATTGCCAAAGCCAATGCCATCGCGCGCCATGTCCGATGCGCCCGCATTGGTCGTCATAATCAGGATGACATTGCGGAAGTCGACTGTCTTGCCATGATGATCGGTCAGGCGACCATTATCCATAACCTGCAACAAGATGTTGAACAGATCGGGATGTGCCTTTTCAATTTCATCGAGCAGGAGCACGCTATGCGGCTGTTGATCAATGGCGTCGGTCAAAAGGCCGCCCTGATCATAGCCCACATAGCCTGGCGGCGCGCCGATCAGGCGGCTGACCGAATGGCGCTCCATATATTCTGACATGTCAAAGCGTTGCAGCGGAATGCCCAGCAGGCTGGCCAATTGACGCGCCACCTCTGTCTTGCCGACGCCCGTGGGGCCGGAAAAAAGATAATTGCCAATTGGCTTTTCGGCATCGCGCAGGCCCGCACGGCTGAGCTTGATGGCGCCGGACAAGACTTCAATCGCCACATCCTGCCCAAACACCACCCGCTTGAGATCTGCCTCCAGCGTTTCCAGCGTCTTCTTATCATCGCTTGAAACAGATTTGGGTGGGATGCGCGCCATGGTCGCAATCACCTGTTCAATTTCCTTGGCGGTGATTGTCTTTTTCCTGCGATTGGGGGCAACGAGCATCTGCATTGCGCCGACCTCATCAATCACATCGATGGCCTTATCGGGCAGCTTACGATCATTAATGTAACGCGCCGACAGCTCAACGGCCGATTTGATCGCGTCGGGCGTATATTTGACCTTGTGATGCTCTTCAAAGGCGGAGCGCAACCCGGCCAGAATCTTGATCGTGTCCTCAATCGACGGCTCATTCACATCGATCTTTTGGAAGCGACGCAGCAGGGCGCGATCCTTTTCAAAATGGTTGCGGAATTCCTTATAGGTGGTGGAGCCGATGCACCGGATTGCACCGCCCGACAGCGCGGGCTTCAACAAGTTCGACGCATCCATCGCCCCGCCGGAGGTCGCCCCGGCGCCAATGACCGTGTGGATTTCGTCAATGAAGAGAACCGCATGGGGCAGCTTTTCCAGCTCATTGACGACAGCTTTCAGCCGCTCTTCGAAATCGCCGCGATAGCGCGTGCCCGCCAACAGAGCGCCCATATCCAGCGAATAAATAACGGCATCCTTCAAGACATCGGGCACATCGCCTTCGATGATCTTGCGCGCCAGCCCTTCGGCAATTGCGGTTTTACCGACGCCGGGTTCGCCAACATAGAGTGGATTATTCTTCGACCGGCGGCAGAGAATCTGGACGGTGCGGTCAACTTCCGGCCCGCGCCCGATCAGCGGATCGACCTTGCCGATCTTCGCCTTTTCATTGAGATCGACGCAGAACTGCTTCAGCGCGGATTCCGGCTTGCCCTTGGCATCACCCGATTGCTTCTTCTCTTCGCGATCTTCGGTGCCCTCGACCTTCTTTGCTTCGCCCGTTTCACCCGCTTTGCCGACGCCGTGGCTGATATAGCTGACGGCATCGAGGCGGCTCATATCCTGCTGCTGCAAGAAATAGACAGCATAGCTTTCCCGCTCTGAGAACAGGGCGACAAGGACATTGGCCCCCGTCACTTCATCTCGGCCAGACGATTGAACGTGCAAAAGCGCCCGCTGGACAACGCGTTGAAAGCCACTGGTGGGGGAAGGATCTGAGTCCCCTTCCAGCCGCAGGGATTCCAGCTCTGTATCCAGATAATGCGCCACCGCATCCCGCAAATCGCCCGTCTCAACACCGCAAGCGACCATCACCTGAGAGGCGTGATCATCATCAATCAGCGCCAGCAGAAGATGCTCCAATGTGGCATATTCATGCTTGCGGCTGGCAGCGGCCCCCAACGCATTGTGGAGTGTGGCTTCAAGTTCACGCGCGAAAGACGGCATTTAAAAGCTCCTTATATCCACAATGTCGGGTGCGGCCGCCCCGAGATCAAGCCCAATGCGAAAACTGTCACGACTTAAACAGGGCATCGGCATGTGCCCTGACGTTAACGGCGCTGCGCAATTTTCCCTGAATCCGGGCAATTTCTGCCTCAAGCGCAGCCTGACGGGCGTGCAACTCTTCCACCGACAAAGGATCAAGATCCTGCCGCAAAAGCTGCGCCAGCGGATCATCCGGCTTGTTCGCCAAAAAATCGTCCAAATCCATGCGCTGAAGGTTGTGCGAATCTGTCTGTGAGTCAAGCGGGGGGCACGCCAGAAAATGATCCTCATTGACCGGCCGAAGCATGCCTCCCTAAACAGGCCGTTCAGGAGATGATGACATGAGCCAAGTCCCCCAGATGATCTGTATCGACCCAGCGGAAGCAGGCGGGCCAGACGTGTTGTGCGCCGTCGAGCGCCCAATCCCGCAGCCGGGCGCAGGCGAAGTGTTGATCCGTGTTGCCGCCGCCGGCGTGAATCGCCCAGACATATTGCAACGCCGCGGCATGTATCCGCCACCGCCGGGCGCACCGACCATCCCGGGGCTTGAAGTCGCGGGGGAAATTGTGGGTGTGGGCGATAGCGTTGATCCGGCGCGCATCGGGCAGAAGATATGCGCATTGGTGGCAGGCGGCGGCTATGCCCAATATTGCACCGCCCCCCTTGGCCAATGCCTGCCCGTGCCCGACGGCCTCTCGCTGATCGAAGCTGCTGCCCTGCCTGAAACCTTGTTCACCGTGTGGAGCAATGTCTTTGATCGCGGACAGGCCAAAGCGGGCGAGACAATTTTGATCCACGGTGGCACCAGCGGGATTGGCACGATGGCGATTGCGCTCTGCAAGCTCTTTGGCCTGACCGTCATCGTCACCTGCGGGTCTGATGACAAATGCGCCGCCGCCCGCGCGCTGGGCGCAGACCATGCCATTAACTATGCCGCCGATGATTTTGCGGCGACCGTTCCCTCTTTGACGGGCGGGAAGGGCGTCCAACTTATTCTCGATATGGTCGGCGGAGATTATGTCCCGCGCAACATGGCCTGTTTGGCCGAAGATGGGCGGCATGTGACGATTGCGGTGCAGCGCGGCATGACTGCCGAAATCAATATTGCCGCCCTTATGGTGCGCCGCCAGACCCTGACAGGATCGACCCTGCGCGCCCGTCCGCTCGACTTTAAGGCAAAGCTTGCCGAGGATCTGCTGCACAAGGTCTGGCCGCTGGTTAGTGCGGGCAAGCTTCGGCCCGTGATGGACCAAAGCTTCCCATTGACTGAGGCCGCCGCTGCCCATGCCCGCATGGAAGCGGGCGCACATATCGGCAAGATTGTGCTGATCCCCTAGAGGCGCGCGTCCTGCAACCGTTTGGAGCGGTTGCGGATCATGCCCGGCAAGAAGCGGGCGAGCGTTGCCAATTGGCGCGCCGTTTTGCCGACCAACGTGTGCACCTTCTTGCTCTCCACCGCATCCCACGCGGCTTGGGCGACGAGTTCCACGGGCGAAATCTCAAAGCCCGCCTCAATCAATGTTTCGCGCGGCGGCCGGTTTGACCCGGACGAAATGCTATCGAGAATGGGTGTGTCGATGAAGCTCGGCATAAGGCTGCGGACCTTGATGCCTTGGGGTGCCCCTTCAATGTCGAGTGCTTCGGTTAGCCCACGCACGCCAAATTTGGTTGCCGCATAAACGGCAAGACCACCGGCGCCATAAAGGCCCGCCGCTGAACAGGTGTTGAGCAGGCAAGAGCCGGGCGTTTTTGCAAGATATGGATAGGCGGCTTCTGCGCCGCGCACGACGCCTTTCAAGTTAATATCTAGCATCAGGTCATGATCGGCGGACGACACATCGGCAAAGGGACCGCCCTTGCCGATACCGGCATTGTTGAACATAACGTCCAGTCGATTGCCGCCATCGACCCAGAAGGACGCGAGGCCGGCCTTCCACTGATCTCCATCGCGCACATCCAGATCATAAAGGGCGGATTGCCCGGCGGGCAGCATAGTCGCTGTCTGCTCCATGCCTTTGCGATCAATATCGGCGAGCCCAACGAACCAGCCCTTGGCGCCAAAATGGATGGCGACTGCGCGCCCAATGCCGGATGCACCCCCGGTGATAAAGATTGCTTTGCGCATGGTCATTTCCATCCTCCCTTTTCCGGTCTTTTGCGGTTAAGCCTTAGGCTAATCAAGGGCCGGGAGAAAGAATGGCACTCGAAACCGATTTTATCGCGGCATTAAAGGCCATTGCGACGGACCCTGCGGCGCGGGGTTTGGCCGATGACGCGGCTGTGCTGGGGGATCTTGTGCTGACGCATGACATGATTGTCGAAGGCGTGCATTTTCTCTCCACCGACAGCCCGCACGATATTGCCTGGAAATTGGTTGCGGTGAATTTATCCGATCTAGCGGCCAAAGGCGCCGTGCCCATTGGGGTGCTGACAGGGGCGGGGCTGACCGCGGATGCGGATTGGAATGCCCAATTTGTCAAAGGATTGGGCATTGCGCTTGCCCATTGGGATGTACCGTTACTGGGAGGCGATACGGTCGCCATGCCCAAGGGTGCGCCGCGCGCATTTGGCCTGACGGCCTTGGGTCGCGCCTCTGGCCAGGTGCCTGCGCGCAGCGGCGGGCGTGTGGGAGATACGCTCTATGTCGTCGGCGTGATTGGCGATGCTGGCCTTGGCCTTGCCATTGCCCAAGGGGAGCTGACGGGGCCGGACAAATTGCGGGCGGCCTATACGCGCCCCCTTCCGCTTTTGGCCGAAGGCCGCGCATTTGCGCCTTATGTCCACGCCATGATGGATGTGTCCGACGGGCTGCTGATTGACGCACAACGGCTTGGGGTGGCGAGTGGCGCGGGCGTCGCAATCAGTCTAGATTCCCTTCCTTTGTCGAACGAGGCTCGCCTGTTCGGGGAAGATCGCGCCACCCGTTTGCGCGCGGCGACGGCAGGCGATGATTATGCGCTGCTCTTTGCCGCATCGGGTGACTTGCCGCCAGATTTACCAACTGCCACAGCGATTGGCCGACTGACAGACGGGGCGGGCCTTCGCCTCTATGATCAGGGCATAGAGATCGCTCTGCCCGCGCCGCTAGGCTGGCTTCATCAGGGATAGGCGCACCAAGGCTTGCCATCGCGACTCGGAGCCTGCA
>JBJTAW010000111.1:0-4237 GCA_046091025.1 Chakrabartia sp.
AGCCAGCTTTTCCAGAGCATCGGTCGATAGGTCAGAAGAAGAGGCGCTGGCCGATTGGCGACCCACAAAGACACGCAGGCCAATTTCTTCGCCTTCGGATCGCTGGACATCTTCCAGCGCGCCCAGACGCACCTGAACCCCAGCGGAGGCATCTGCGACATAAATGGCATCGGCGGCGTCTGCCCCGGCCTTTAAGGCGCGGGCAACAAGGTTTGTGGCGCGATCCCGCGCCTGATCATGGGTCAGCATGATCTTTACTTAGGTGTTCGGCCGCTTGTTCTCAAGCCGAGGCGCCAATTGTTATCATGGCCAGCGCTACGAGCAGGCCTGTGAAACGGTTGGAGCGGAATTTCGCAAGCGCATCGGTGCCGTCATCGGCCCGAAGTGTCGCCACTTGCCACAGCAGATGACAGGCAGCGGGCAGGAGCGCGAGCAGCGCCAGAGCCTGCGGGCGCACCTGCCAAATTGCCGCACCCCAGAAGAGGAGCGCGGCGATATAAAAGATCGCAACCCCCGCGCGCACACGGCTTCCCAAGGCGCGGGCGGAGGAGCGCACCCCGATCAGAGCGTCATCTTCCTTATCCTGAAGGGCGTAGATTGTGTCATAGCCAATCACCCAAAAGATCGACCCCGCATAGACCAGTGCCATTGCCCAAGCGGGGTCTGCAAAGGCCATCCAGCCGACCAGAGCGCCCCAGCAAAAGACAAGCCCAAGCCAAGCCTGTGGCCACCAAGTAATCCGCTTCATAAAGGGATAGGCGGCGACGGGGGCAAGGCTAGCCAGCGCGACCAGCTGCGCCTGCCAGCGGAGTTGCAGCAGCACGATCAGGCCAAGCAGGGCCAGAAGAACAAGCCAGCCCCATGCGGCCATCAGGCTGACCGCACCACTCGCCACAGGGCGGTTGCGGGTGCGGGCGACCTGCGCGTCCAGATCACGATCGATAATGTCGTTATCGACACAGCCTGCGCCGCGCATGGTGATGGCCCCCAGCAGCATCCACAGCGCCAGTGCCCAGAGCTGCGGCAGGCCACCCGACAGCCCCAGGCCGAAGAGGCAGGGCCAATAGAGCAGCCACCATCCAATCGGGCGTTCCAGCCGCGCCAGCGCCGCATAGGGCCGGGCGCGGGCGGGCAATATCCGCATCAAGCCCGTCAGTTCGGCATCGGGGACAAGCGCGGTTTGGATTGGGCTTCCATTCATGCTAACCGCTCTTATGCCCGCGACACCTGCATGGCCACCCCAATCAACGCCGCGTCTTTATGTGGACGCCGCCTTGGTGGACGGAACAATACTGACGCTTGATGGCGGGCAGGCGCATTATCTGGTCCATGTTTTGCGAGTAAAGCCCGGCGCCCTCGTAAAGCTGTTCGATGATCGTTCGGGCGAATGGCTGGCCGAAGTGACGGCGACGGCAAAACGGGATCTGACCTTGCGCGTGACAGCTTTGCTGCGCCCGAGAGAAACCGTCCCGGATCTCTGGCTACTCGCCGCACCCGTTAAAAAAGCGCGGCTTGATATGGTCGTTGAAAAGGCGTGTGAATTGGGGGTGGCGCTCTATCGCCCCATCATCACGCGTCGCACCATCGTTGAGCGCATGAATATGGATCGGCTGACCGCGACAATGATCGAGGCGGCCGAACAATGCGGCCGCACCGCGCTTCCAAAGATTGAAGAGGCGGTCAAACTTCCTGCGCTCCTCAAAGATTGGCCCGAAGATCGGGTGCTTTATTTCGCCGATGAAGAGGGCGGGGTGCCCTTTGCACAGGCGATCAAACCCGGCCCAGCGGCGATCCTTGTAGGGCCGGAAGGCGGGTTTGATGCCGAAGAGCGCGCGGCGATTAAGGCCATGTCTCAAGCCGTCGGTATTTCACTCGGGCCGCGTATACTCCGCGCTGAGACGGCCGCGATTGCAGCGCTCTCTTTCTGGATGGCGGTGGCAGGTGATTGGTAATCACCCGTTGATCGTCATTCCCGCGCAGGCGGGAATCCAAGAGCAGCGCAGGCACGGCCTGCGGGTGTTATGTGTCGACTGTGAGGGCTATGGATTCCCGACCCCGCGGGAATGACGATAAGGCTTAAGCCAGCAGATAATCCGACACAAAGGCGTTGGTCTTGCGCTCATGGCCGAAGGTCGACATCGGGCCGTGGCCGGGAACAAAGGCCGTCTCATTGCCAAGCGGCCAAAGCTTCTTCGTGATCGAATCGATCAGATCCTGATGATTGCCGCGCGGGAAATCGGTTCGGCCGATTGACCCTTGAAACAGCACATCGCCGACAATCGCGAAGTGCGACGGCGCATGGTAGAAAACGATATGCCCCGGCGTGTGCCCGGGACAATGGATCACGTCGAGCGTGAGGTTGCCGACATTCACCGTATCTCCGTCTTTCAGCCAGCGATCCGGCTCAAAGCTTTTGGCCTCCATGCCCCATTTGCGGCCATCATCATCCAATTGAGAGATCCAGAAGCGATCGTCCTCATGCGGGCCTTCAATCGGCACGCCCAATTCCTTGGCGAGGATGCCCGTCTGCCCGCAATGGTCGAGATGCCCGTGCGTCACGAGCAGCTTTTCAATCGTTACGCCCTGTTTGGCGGCGGCCCCCATCAGCAAAGGCAGGTCGCCACCCGGATCGGTAAAGGCCCCGCGCATGGTCTGTGTACACCAGATGAGGCAGCAATTTTGCTGCAACGGGGTGACAGGAATAATGGCGGCCTGAAGCGGTGGTTTCTCAGTCATAGCCCGGTTTTGCGCAAGCGCCCCTGACTAGTCCAGCAGATTCCGATAGGCGGGTTCATCCTTGCCATTAATGCTCAGAAGATCCCCATCGCGCATGGTCCGGATTGGCCCAGCATAATGTGTGTCCGCGCCCAATGTCACCAAACGCATCAGGGGACGCGGCAGGCTCGGCACAACATGGGTGAAGGCGAGGATTTTGGCGCCCGCCGCCTTGGCGACATCGCCTGCTTCTTCCGGGGTTGCGTGATAATCCTTTATGTCTCGGAAAATCTTTCCACGCTTAGGTTGGCCGTGTTTGTCCGCCGCCTGCGCCATGGTTTCGACCAGATCCCGGTTGAGCACTTCATGCACCAGTAGATCGGTTCCCTTTGCCATATCGGCGAGCGTTTGTGACTTGGCTGTATCGCCGCTGATCGTCACGCTCTTGCCCTGCCAGTCGAGCCTGAAACCATAAGAGGGCGTGACCGGTTCATGGTCAACGGCGAATGCCGTGATGCGAATGCCCCCCTGATCATAGACAACGCCCGGCGTGATGACGCGCGCTGTAAAGCCAAAGCCTGACGGCGGTAAAACCGCCGGGCCATGATGCGCCATGCGAAATTTGCTATCGGGGCCGTAAGCAATGGTGAGGCCTTGTGCGACCTGATCCGTCCCTGCCGGGCCAATAAGGGGAAGCGGCGTTTGGCCGCTGGTGCCGGCCCAACGCTGAAGCGCAAGCGGGCCAAGGCCCTCAAAATGGTCGGAGTGCAGATGCGTGAGAAACACGCCTTCAATCTTGCCGAGCGGCATGCCCATGAGCGAAAGCGTTTCGCCAGCGCCTTCGCCAGCATCAAAAACGAACAGTTTGCCCGCGACAAGAACAGCGGTGCAGGCAGAGGCCCGGTCGCGGCTAGGCAAGGGGGATCCAGTTCCGCAAAAAACGACATGGATCGATTTGGGGTCCAGCGCGGCCAGCTTATCGCGGCCAATGGTTTGATCTACGGCGCGGTTAAACACCTGCCGCAACAAACTGTCCCGATTGGCGTAGGCAAGGCCTGCTCCCAATATCAGAATGCCGGACATAAGGGCGGTAATCCGGCGTTTTCTGGTCATATTGTAAAGCTCTCTCCGCATCCGCAACTGCCCTTGGCATTTGGGTTGTTAAAGACGAACCCAGCGGTGAAGTCATCTTCTTGCCAGTCCATTGTTGAGCCGACAAGGTACAGAACCGACGCCCCATCAATGAAAAGCGTCCCGCCCGGCGCATCGATGCGTTCATCAAAGCTATTGGCTTCGTTCACATAATCAACCGAATAGGCAAGGCCGGAACAGCCCCGGCGCGGGGTGGAGAGCTTCACGCCAATGGCGTCTGCGGGGGCCTGCTGCATCAAATGGGCGATCCGCGCCTCGGCAGAGGTCGTTAGTATGACGGCGGGAGGGCGCGCGCGGGTTTTCGTCTCGGTGGTCATCGGAGTCGAAGCTCCACACGGGCGTCGGCCGTCTGCTTTGCCGGGGCGCATGG
>JBJTAW010000112.1:0-6290 GCA_046091025.1 Chakrabartia sp.
GTAGAGTGCAGAACAAAGAGAGAACAAACCATTTTTACGAAAGTCAACACTGGGAAAATCTGGGGAAAGTTGAGAACAAAACTGTAAGATTATCTAGTTATGTTCTCACTGACTTTTGCCGCCTGGAAGGCTTGCCAGATCACCGCTGGGAAGCGTTATAAATGACCTACGAATGGCCCCTAGCATGGCCGACGAATGGACCGACGACGATCCGCCGGAATCAAGCGAGGCATGGCAGATCATGAAGGAATCTAGCCGGCTGCAATCTCTCGCGCTGCGCACTTTGGCGGGAGAGGAAATTGATTGGGACGGCGAAGAAGGCAGACGCGATCTTGAATTGTAGCTACAAATGGGCTACATGTCAGGCCAACAGGAGGACAGTCCGATGGCCGCCGCTGATGCCCTAGTTCGCGCCCGCATAGACCGCGCCACCAAAGCCCGCGCCACGGCCGTGCTTGATGACATGGGCCTGTCTGTGTCCGACGCCATCCGGCTCCTGATGATCCGTGTCGCCGATGATCGACGCCTTCCTTTCGCGATCAAAGCGAAAAAGGAAAAAACGAAGCGCGCAATCGCAGAGCTGGACGCCGGCAAGGGCGCAAAGTTCAATAGCGTTGATGACCTGATGGCCGACCTGAATGCGGACGATTGAACGCGCTGGCCTTTTCAAAAAGGACTACAAGCGCGTTCTGAAACAGCCGCGTTATGCAAAAGACATTGAAGAGCTTCTGAAAGAAGCGGTGAAGCTGCTCATCGCCGACGCTGAATTGCCGCCGGCAATGGAGGATCACCCGCTATATGGCGATTGGAATGGCTATCGCGATTGCCACATCAAGCCTGATCTATTGTTGATCTACAAAAAGACTGACGATGACGTTTTGCGATTAGCCAGGCTTGGCTCGCATAGCGAGCTTTTCAGATAGGCGTCAGGCGATCCGCCCCACCACATTCTTCGGTCATTTCCACAACCTCCACCCCTGCCTCACGCGCAATCGAGACCATGTGCGCGGTTCCTTTTCCACCAGGGAGCGCCGTCACCAGGGTTGGCTTGCCGTCCGTCAGCATTGTCAATTTTCGTCTCGCTGGGAAGCAGTTTCGCAAGAGCACGAAGACGAGCGTGCAAAGGGCGATAAGCTTACCATTGATGTACTGGTTCTATCAGTCGCCAGCCATCGTCTGTGCTGCCTGCAAACAAACAGGATTAGGATTATGCAGCGCATGGTCAGGCCGAACTCATTGGTTCGATGGTTAGCCTGAACCCGAGCGCCTTTACGGCCTTTGACAGCGTGTCGAGTGTCGGGTTGCCGCCTTCGCGGAAAGCTTTGTAGATCGTCTCTCGACTTAGCCCTGTCTCTTTGGAAAACTGGCTTGCACCCCGCGCGCGGGCGATGTCGCCCAGGACAATGGCGATTGTCCCAGCATCACCGTCTTCCAGAGCGACACGTAAATATTCTGCGAGTTCTGCTGGAGTCTTAAGGTAGTCAAGAACGTCAAATTCGGTGGTCTTGATCGCCATCACAAATCCTCCGCTAGTCGCTCAGCTTCGGCGATATCCGCCGATTGAGTTCGCTTGTCGCCGCCACAAAGTAAGATGTCGACAACGGCGCCACGGCGCGTGAAGAAGAGCCTGTAGCCGGGGCCGTAATCAATCCGCATCTCAAAGACGTTTTTTGTAAGTCGCTTCGCGTCGCCAAAGTTTCCGCCACGCAGTCGCGCAATACGAACAGCGGCCTCTCGGCCGCCTAGGCCCGAAAGCCAGTCCAAAAAACGCTCTGTCTGACGGACTTCCATCATGTGTATTAAGATACACAATTAATGATCTCCTGTCAATTAAAATACACAAGATCGTCCAGTCAAAATTCTCGAGAGATCACTTTGTCAGTGCCGGCATAGTGCTGGAAGGCCGAAAGCAGGAGCAGCGACACGTCGGGGACCCAGTCAGACAGGGCAAAATCCCCTTTAGCCCCGAGTAAAATCGTATGGGTCCTCAAAATTTCAAAGAATGTGATATTCACCCGGGAGATCGCCACGGGCGTGGCCTACAAGACGGCGTGGCGCATAGGCCAGCAAATCCGCGACCTTATGATCAAGGCAGCAGATGGCTTTGAAGCGATCAAGGGTCACATTGAGCTTGATGAAGCTTATGTGGGGGGTCATTGACGCTGTTGAGCTTTGCACTTTTGTAGGCCGTCAGCTTGCGTCTAAGTATATGGACAAAACGAGAGCTAGTTAAAAGGGCAATCCGCTTGGTTGAGTTTTAGGCGGCTACTTCCTTATGAGCGACGATTTCCTCGACGGCCTGCGGGTTCTTCTCAATCACGCGCAAGAGGATGCTCGCGGCAGGATCCGGCCGACGGCGCCCTTGTTCCCAGCCTTCGAGAGTTCTTAAAGGAATGCCAAAACGGGAGGAGAACTCCTTCGAAGATTTTGCGACAGCTTTACGTATCGCCTTTACCTGATCGGCCGTAATTGATGGCGCATTCCTAACTGGAAGCGTTATCTCTCCGCGTTTCCAGGCAACAGCTTCCTTGAGGCCTTCAATCAGCCCCGCTCCAAAATCCGTCCCCTTAGTCATCTCTAAATTCCTTAATCAGTTTTGCGGCTGCTTTCTTTTCATTATGTCTCAGGTCTTCTTTCTCGGACTTCGCGTAAGCAAATAGCATTACAGCCAGTTCTTCTGACACCATCAGAAAATAAATTGCTCTTCCGCCGCCACGTTTTCCCTTGTTGCCGATAGAAAATCTAATTTTGCGGATGCCTTCAAGGCAAGGAATAACATCTCCAGATCCTGGAGAGGTTGCGATTTCCAGTTCCAGCTTGTCGATATCCTCAGCCTCAGCCCCCAGGCGCTTCAAATCCTTTAGATAGCGCTTAGTCTGGACGATTTTCATAAGGTTACATACGCCATTGACGTATATTTGTCAAGGAAATTACGTCATTGACGTAATTTCTGTGCTTTTCAAAAAATATCGTATCTGCCCGGGTTCTTGGATCCTAAGCTAACCGAAATACGCCACCAGTGGCGTCGTGCGTCTGAAAGGGCGCCCACTGGCGATTTCGATGGTTGGATGGAGGTTCGGGTTTTTGCTTCTTGTTGGGACCGATCCATTTCCCAACGGCAATAAACATTTCTCGCATATGGGTGGTGACTAGCTTGCCAAGCAATTAGTTCTGCCCGCTTTTCATGGGGACTGCGCCAGTCTCGTTAAGGGCTTATCTATCCGGCCGGCGCGGGACCAGACCGCGCTGCTCTTCCGTGTGGCGACGTAGCAGCTTACGAAGGGTGTTCTCTGGCCGCTTTATCCAAAACCTCTTCACTCCATTGATTGAGGCTTTTTCCAGATAGTTCAGCGGCCATAGTCGCCTTGGCATGGACGGCGGGGTCGACACGCAGCATCAGCTTTCCTGAAAACGTTTTCTGGGGGCTTTTACCGATCTCGGCGCAGATAGCGACATAATCGTCGACCGCAACGTGGAAGGCTAATCGCAACTCATCTACGCTTGTAGCGTGGAAGGTGATGGTATCAGAAATTCCCGCTATCCTGCCGACGAAAACCCCTTCCTCGTCGTCAAACCCGATCTGGGCCGAGTAATTCTTGTAGTGCATCGCGTTCACGGTCTAACTCCTATCCTGACGAGAAAGTCGCGGGCCTGCTTCACCAGATACCGCTTAGCCTCTTTTGCAGGATGCGGCCGGCAAAAGCTCTCGATGTGGCCCTGATAAACAACGGTCACGCGGGAACCGGCGCCTTCGACGCCATTGAGCTTTGCGCCCTTGTCTCATCGGCCATGGCCCCGATTAATCCCATAGCATCTTGTATTAATATGCTTTTTTAAGCTTTATTGGTTTTCCCAGCGCAAGTTCCTGATTAAGATTGGGGTCGCTTAAAGTGATAATTTAATATCCAAAAAGAACTTTCGTCTTTGACAAGTTCTCTTAGGCGTCACATGAAGCTTTCCAAGCGTAAGATGGCTGCCTCGCTTTGCATTTTGTTCCTGCTCTCGGGCTGCACGTCGGTCCCGGTCGCAGTTACTTATCGCGGCCATTCGCTCAACGGCTCTGGAGACTCAAATCCAGACATGTCGACTTTTTCTTTCAAGGTTTCAGACGACACAGTGGCTTGCCACGGCAGTTACGCGCTTGCTCCGGCCTTTGCGCCAAAATTCACCTTCCCAATTTCCTGCTCCGACGGGCGAACGGGCCGCGTGGAGGCAAATCGAGGCGCGCAGGCTATGGATCGTGCGGGGACCGATTTCCAGGTTAATGGAAAGATTATCTTTTCTGACGGTGCGATTGGCATGTTCAATCTTGGCGCTTATGCGCGCGATCTAAACACCAAGTCATTGATCTATAATGACTTTATTGAAGGCCTGAATGAGAAGAAATTTCAATAGGTCTTCGACGCGTTGCGCTCTATGTTGAGCTTTCATGCCTACATTCCACGCCGGGCCCAATTAAATATAACCGTTTAAAAACAATATACTAAGCAAGTTATTGGCTGCCTTTCGGGCCAATTCGCGGATTGCGACCGTTATCACCTGATATTTAGGCGCCGAAAGCTTGAGCCGCCTCACGCGGATCTATAGAACAGAAATCATGTTAGCCTTTTATTAACCGCGGGTTAGTTGCGCCCGCGGCCGATTTTCTGAAGAAATTTTTTTTCATTATCGATTTTGTTAGGCAATTTTTTTGCGCCCTGCAGCGGTTGTGGACGTGATGACGCTCCGCACCCGAACGGCGGCAGCATGCATAAATGAATTCTATGATTTGTGTCAGCGAGAGCAGCTTCTTAGGTTCAGCTTGGTATATTTTTTCAAGTTACTCATCGCTTGATCTGCGCATTTTTGCTGCTCGAGAAACAAGATAGAAATAACACCCGCTCCTTCAAGAGCTGCTCGCGGTAAAATAATTTAAATTCCCGTCGGCCAGTAATGCGTTAAAGCATCAGACGGGCTGCGCCTTGAGAGACCTTTTATTTTAAGTAAGCGTCTTAATTTTTAAAATTTTCATGCACCGCGAGTTCGAACCTAAATTAAAGCTTTCCCGTTGGACTTTGGGGGTCTTGCTCTTTGCGGGGGCTTTAATCTTAGGTCCGCTGCGACAGTTAGAATTTTTTAGCCGCATGCCGGGAGATAGTGTTGACGCCCGGCTCAATCTTGTTTTTCTTGAAAATATCTACGCCTATTTTTTTGGCGAGGCCGGATCGCTTATTCATTTAAGTTTTTTTTACCCTTACCCTTATGTGTCAGCTTTTAGCGATAATCTTTTTGGCGCTGCGCCGATATATCTCCTTGCTCGCTTGAGTTCCTTAACGCCGGAAGCCGCCTTCCAATGTTGGTTTATCCTTGGCTACTTCTTAAATTTTTTGGCCGCCTGCTACGCGTTTAGATTATTTGGTCAGTCGCCATCCGCTAGCGCAATTGGCGCGACGCTATTCACCTTCGGCCTGCCCGTCAGCGCGCAGATGGGGCACGCGCAGCTGCAGTATCGTTTTGGTCTCGCGCTCGCCATTGCTTATTTTTATCTCTTTCTAACGCGCTACGATTGGCGGGCCTTGGTCCTTTCTTGTTTTTGGTTGGTGTGGCAATTTTTTTGCTCAATTTACTTAGGCTTCTTCGCCAGTCTCTTTGTGGCGGCTTTAGTTATCTTCTTCCTCGTGCAGCAACTTTATGAGAAGAATTTAAAAATTTCGCAGCGTGCGTCTTTGCCGTTAGCTGAGTTACTCAGACGCTGGCGGGAATTAACCCAACTCAAGCGCTGGCAATTCCTCATCTCCCTAGCGCTTGCGCTCTCAGCGCTTCTCATTCTCTTTTTTCCCTATTTAGAGGTTACCAAACTCTATCGCTTCACCCGCACGTGGATGGAAGTGTCCGCCATGTCGCCGCGGCTCTTGAGTTATCTGCTTGCGGATCACTCTCTAATTTGGGGCGGCGTGTCTGAGAAGCTGCAGGGCTTGCCGGTTCGCTGGGAGCAGCAATTATTTATTGGGCTTGTTCCCTTGAGCCTGCTGGCTTTCGGCGCGTATCAGGCGCGTTTCTGGATCGGCCGGGGTGGGCGCTTAACTTTAGTTATAATTTCGCTTCTTTTTCTTATTCTTCTAACGCTCAATTTTAACGACCACAGTCTTTGGCGTTTTGTTGTTGGCCTTCCGCTTTTTTCTGCAATCCGCGCGCTCTCGCGCATTATTTTGCTCTTTTTATTTCCGCTGTCCCTTTTACTCGCGGCGACAGTTGATCTCGTTTTAAAAACAAACAAAATAAATAAGCGCTTTTTTCTAGTTTTAATCTCT
>JBJTAW010000113.1:0-2992 GCA_046091025.1 Chakrabartia sp.
ACCCTCAAAAGGCGGCACGAACAGCCAGCCATTGCGCGTCCACTGAGCCAGATAATCCTCTTTGCCCGCCGAGCCCGCGCATCAAATCGCGCCGCCCCCGCCACAGGCTGGGTCGCCAATGCCATGATGATCTCCCTGAAAGAAAATGGAGAGAAACGGGCCAAGCCCAAAGGCGCTCTTTTGCGCCCACATGTCTCCAGTCTCGGCTTTTGTGCCAGATCAGCGTGACGATGTCAAGATCAAAAACCCAGTTGGTTATAAATGACGATAAGAGGGCACCGCTCCGTCATTCCCGCGCAGGCGGGAATCCATTCGTATCTCCGATGATGAACAGAGATATGTCGCGCAAAGACCGCAGAGATCATGACCTCCTTTGCGTTCTCTGCGCCTCTGCGCGAACCATATTCTTCCCAACCCGCATCCGCGCCCCCATAAGGCCAAACATGCCTAAACTCCTCATCCTCTATGACACCCAGACCGGTGGGACCGAAGCCCTCGCCCATGCCGCAGCAGACGGCGCACGCGGCGAAGCGGATGTCCGCCTGATCCACGCCAGTGAGGCAACGCCCGATGATCTTCTGGCGGCCGACGGCGTGCTCTTCGCCTGTCCGGAAAATCTCGCCGCTTTATCTGGTGTGATGAAGGCGTTTTTTGATCGGGCCTATTATCCGCTCTTGGGGCAGATTGAGGGGCGGCCCTATGCGATGATGATTTGTGCTGGCTCAGATGGGGAGAATGCCGCGCGGCAAATGGCCCGCATTCTCACGGGCTGGCGGATGAAGCCGATCGCGGAGCCGCTGATCATCTGCACCCATGCCCAAACGCCTGAGGCTATTCTCGCCCCAAAGCAAATTGGCGCGGCGGATCTTGCCCGTGCGCGGGATTTAGGGGCCGCGTTTGCCGCTGGCCTATCGCTTGGGATTTATTAAAAAAAGGGGCGGGCCAACCAAAGCTCGGCCCGCCGCCTTTTCGGTTGGCCTTAGCCGTTGGAAACGGGCTCTGCCGTTTGCATATCGATCGTGGTTGGCGCTTCGGTGCGGCCAGCCTCCAGATGCGGCAGGGCAATAGCATAAGCGCCAAGGCCGAGCAGCGTCAGCATGGTCGTGATCGTGCCGATGGAGCGGCCCTTGCCAAAACGGCCACCGTCCATGCCCAGCCCATGGCCGATACGACCAAGGAAATAGACAGCGGAGACGATCCACAGCCACAAGGGCGCGGGCGCGCCGCTATGGGCCAGCTCAATGACGCCGATAAGAATCAGCACAAAGGGTGTGAACTCGACATAGTTGGAATGCGCCCGCATCCGGCGGATCACGGCTTCATTGCCGCCATCGCCAATGGACACTTTCTCGCTGCCGCGCACTTGGCCCACGCGAACGGCAAGCCAGATGTTGAGGATCGCGGCAACGCCTGCGAAGATCATGGTTACGGGTAAAATCATTGTCTTTCTCCCCTCCTGTTGAGAGGTTCCGTCCTGCCACGGGGCCGCTGCGCTTGCAACGTCCGGAATTTTGGCTATACGCGCGCCTTTCCTGTGATGTGCCGGAGAGTCGCCTTTGCGTCCCTTCTTCGCGACATAGGTTTTTGTGATCACTTAACTGACAAGGTGCCGACATGGCCGTCCCTAAGAGAAAAACATCGCCGTCGCGCCGGAGCATGCGTCGTAGCCATCATGCGCTGACCGCAACCACGTTCCAAGAATGCCCGAATTGTGGTGAGTTGAAGCTCCCCCACAATCTCTGCCAGGCATGCGGCCATTATAACGGTCGTGAAGTTGTCGCGTCGGCCGACTAACCCCCGCGCTTGAACCGGGGGAGACGGGCCAGTGGCCGAAGCGCCGCGAATCGCAATTGACGCTATGGGGGGCGATGAAGGCCCGGCTTTAATGCTGGCTGGCGTCGCACAGGCACATCTTCTCCACCCGCATCTGCGATTTGATCTGGTCGGCGATGCGGCTGCGATAGAGGGCGCGTTGAAAGACCATTCTGGTCTGCGCCCCGTTTGCGAGATTATTCACGCGCCCGAAATTATTGAAGGCAGCGAAAAAGCGGGTCAGGCTATCCGCCGCGCCAAAACCACCAGCATGGGCATCACCATTGACGCTGTGAAGCAGGGCCGGGCCGGTGCTGCTGTCTCGGCGGGCAATACAGGCGCGCTCATGGCCATGGCAAAGCTGGCGCTGCGCACCATGCCGGGCATTGACCGCCCGGCTTTGGCCGCCCTCTTGCCCAGCCTTGGTGAAAAAGATTTCATCATGCTGGATCTGGGCGCAAATACGGAATGTGATGCCCGCAATCTCACCGAATTTGCCATTATGGGGGCGGCCTATTCGCGCATTGCACTCGGCATTGCCCGCCCGCGCGTTTCGCTGCTCAATATCGGCACGGAAGATCAAAAGGGCACCGACGAAATTCGCGATGCCGCTGCCATCTTGCGCGAGGCAACGCATCTGCCGATCAGCTTTGAAGGCTTTATCGAAGGCGATAAAATTGCCCGCGGCCTGACCGATGTTGTTGTGTGCGACGGGTTTTCGGGCAATATCTCGTTGAAGACGATGGAGGGCACCGCCCGCTTTGTGACCGATCTACTGCGCCGCGCCTTTGCCAGTTCAATCCGGACGAAATTCGGCTTCCTGATTTCACGCCCGGCGACAGAGTTGATGCGCCATCATCTGGATCCCAATAATCATAATGGTGCCGTCTTCCTCGGTCTCAATGGCGTGGTCGTGAAAAGCCATGGCAGCGCAAGCGCCAAGGGCGTCGCCAATGCCATCGGCGTTGCGGCAAAGCTGGTTGAAGCCAATATCACACAACGCATCACCGATGATCTCGCCTTTATTCTGGCCAACGGGCAATGATGCGCCGCGCGGTCATTCTCGGCACGGGCTCTGCCCTTCCGGCCCGCCGCGTCTCCAATGAAGAATTGTCCAAAACCGTTGAGACGTCCGATGATTGGATTGTTGCGCGCACCGGCATCCGCTTCCGCCATATTG
>JBJTAW010000114.1:0-9702 GCA_046091025.1 Chakrabartia sp.
TCATGCTGTCATAATAAGGCGGGATCTTATAGCCCGCATAAAGCGCACTATCGACGCGCACATGCATGCCGCCGGCTGGGTGATAGGCCTTAATTTGCCCCGGCGATGGCGCAAATGTCCGTGGGTCTTCGGCGTTGATGCGGCATTCAATCGCATGGCCGCGAAACTCCAGATCTTCCTGCTTCACAGACAGAGGACGTCCTTCGGCAATGCGGATTTGTTCGCGCACCAAGTCAAAGCACGTGATCATTTCAGTGACGTGGTGCTCCACCTGAATACGGGTGTTCATTTCGATGAAATAAAACTGCCCATCTTCCCACAGAAACTCAATCGTGCCGGCCCCGCGATAGCCCATATCGGCCATCGCCTTGGCGACAATGCCGCCCATGCGGGCGCGCTCTTCGGCCGAGATGACGGGCGACGGCGCTTCTTCCAAAACCTTTTGGTGGCGGCGCTGAAGCGAACAATCCCGCTCGCCCAAATGGATGGCATTGCCCTTGCCATCGCCAAACACCTGAAATTCAATATGGCGCGGATTGCCCAGATATTTTTCCAGATAGACAGTGGCATCGCCAAAGGCGGCCTTTGCCTCGGTTCCGGCCTGCTGCATCTGGGTTTCCAGCTCTTCCTCGCTGGTGACGACCTTCATGCCGCGACCACCGCCGCCAGAGGCGGCCTTGATGATGACGGGATAGCCAACCTCGCGGGCCAATCGCTTGGCTTCTTCCACATCCTCAATCGCACTGGCTGATCCGGGCACCAGCGGCAGGCCAAGATCGCCCGCCGTCTTCTTGGCCATCACCTTGTCGCCCATGGTGAGGATATGTTCGGGCTTCGGCCCGACGAAAATCAGCTTATGCTCTTCGATAATCTCAGCAAAGCGCGCATTTTCAGAGAGAAATCCATAGCCCGGATGAATGGCATCTGCGCCCGAAATTTCCGCTGCAGAAATAATCGCCGGGACATTGAGATAGCTGTCCTTGGCCGCTGGTGGGCCGATGCAAATGGCTTCATCGGCCAAACGCACATGCATGGCGTCGGCATCCGCAGTCGAATGGATGGCCACCGTCTTAATGCCCATTTCATGGGCCGCGCGATGAATCCGCAGCGCAATCTCGCCGCGATTGGCGATTAGAAGTTTTTCGATGGTCATGCAGCGATCCCTGGGGTCTGGTATGCCATTACTCAATCACGACCAGCGGCTGATCAAACTCCACCGGTTGGCCATTGGCGATCAAAATCTGCGTCACCTTGCCACCGCGCGTCGCGGTGATGGGGTTCATCACCTTCATCGCTTCGATGATGATCAGCGTATCGCCATCCTTCACCACATCCCCAACCGACACAAAGGGGGCCGCTTCGGGCGATGCGGCCAGATAGGCTGTGCCCACCATCGGCGATTTGACGGCACCGGGATGGTCGGCCGGGGCCACATCCACCGGGGCCGCGACGGGTGCAGCGGCGGCCACAGCCCCGGGGGCCGCAGCGGGCGCTGCCATTGTGACGGATGCGCCCTGCATCGTGCGGGCGACGCGGATCTTGCGATCATCAGCCTCAACCTCAATTTCGGTCAGGCCTGTGTCGTTCAGCAATTTGGCGAGCTGCCGCACAAGGGCAATATCTACCTGCATCTGTCCTGCTTTCTCTGCCATATGTCCCCCAGAAGAAGAAATTTGATGCCCTTTGTCAGAGCTTGACCGCCGCGTCCAGCGCAAGGGTATAGCTCATCGCGCCAAATCCAGACACGGTTCCAACCGCCGCTTCACCTACAAAGCTCTTGTGTCGAAAGGCGTCGCGCCGGTGCGGGTTGGAGAGATGCACTTCAATCACGGGAACCGTGATCGCCTTAATCGCATCATGGATCGCGATGGAGCTGTGCGTATAGGCCCCGGCGTTCAGCAGCACGGCCTTCGCGCCCGATGCCTGCGCCTCATGCAGCCAATCAATCAAATGGCCCTCATGATTGGACTGGCGGATATCCACGGCCACGCCCAGCGCCTGCGCCTGATCCTCAAGCTGACCGACAATATCGTCGAGCGTGTCCGACCCATAAACATCCGGTTCCCGCGTGCCGAGCAGGTTTAGATTTGGCCCATTAAGGACATAAATGACGGGCTTTTCAGCCATGCAGGGCTCCTCCCAATTGGGTTCAGGTTGCGGTGCTTCGCGTCTCCCCTATATGGACCCGCAGCAAAAGGCAAAGGAACGGACGGCCGCACGATGATTTCGATCCAGCTCAATGGCGAATTGCGCCAGATCGCCCCCGGATAGACTCTCGCTCAATTGGTCAGCGACATTGGCCTTGATCCGACCAAGGTCGCGGTCGAGCGCAACCGCGAAATCGTCCCTCGCTCAACCCTGGCCCAAGTGTTTGTCGGTGATGGGGATCAGCTGGAAATCGTCCATTTTGTGGGCGGCGGGCAAGCTGAGGACAGCTGGACTGTTGCGGGCCGCACCTTCCAATCGCGCCTGATTGTCGGCACCGGCAAGTATAAGGACTTCGCCCAAAATGCCGCAGCACTTGAGGCCTCGGGCGCGGAAATCATCACCGTTGCTGTGCGCCGCGTCAATGTGTCGGACCCCAATGCCCCGATGCTGACCGACTTTATCGACCCCAAAAAATACACCTATCTACACAATACCGCCGGCTGCTTCACCGCCGATGACGCGATCCGCACCCTGCGTCTGGCGCGCGAGGCGGGCGGTTGGGATTTGGTGAAGCTGGAGGTGCTGGGCGAAGCCCGCACGCTCTATCCCGATATGCGTGAAACGCTCAAGGCGACCGAAATCTTGGTCAAAGAAGGCTTTAAGCCGATGGTCTATTGCGTGGATGATCCCATTGCCGCCAAGCAGCTGGAAGAGGCAGGCGCAGTCGCCATCATGCCGCTGGGCGCGCCCATTGGCTCTGGCCTTGGCATTCAAAACCGCGTCACGATCCGTCTGATCATTGAAGGGGCCAAAGTTCCTGTATTGGTCGATGCCGGTGTCGGCACAGCATCTGACGCGGCGGTGGCGATGGAATTGGGCTGTGAAGGCGTGTTGATGAACACCGCCATTGCTGAGGCCAAAGACCCGATCCTGATGGCCCGCGCCATGAAGTTGGCGGTGGACAGCGGTCGGCTCGCCTATCGCGCCGGGCGCATGGGCCGCCGCATGTACGCCGACCCCTCTTCGCCGCTGGCGGGATTGATCTGAGTTTTGGCGCATTAAGAATGTGCGTCATTGACACATAAGCCATTGACACATAAATTACGTTTGCGACGAGTTTACAGACAGTCGTCGAATTGCCCGAATTCATGCGTCGCGCGAAGGCGATCATGTCTGATGAGGCACGTGCAGTTCTGGTGGATTATGTTGCCGCCAACCCTAAGGCGGGCGTTTCGCTTGGTGGCGGGTTGCGCAAGTTGCGGGTGGCCCGCGATGGCGGTGGCAAGCGGGGTGGTTACCGGACTCTTTATGTTTTTGGGGGCCGTGCGATGCCAATCTTTCTCGTCACGGTGTTCGCGAAGAATGAGAAGGATAATCTGAGCAGAGCCGAACAGGCAGAGCTAATTGCTCTCAGCAAGCTCTTGCTCGCACATTATGGAGACCCAGAATGACCGCGTTTGAAAGCATAAAGCAGGGCCTGACAGAGGCCATTGCCTTTGCAGACGGAAAAAACACCAAGGCAGTCGTCCACATAGTGGACGTGCCGGTGGTGGATGTTGCGGCGATCCGCGCCAGCACGGGATTGTCGCAGGGCGCCTTTGCCCGAAGCATCGGCGTTGCCAAGGGCACTTTGCTCAACTGGGAACAGGGCCGTCGGCGCCCAACAGGACCCGCGCAGGTGCTGCTTGCTATGATCGCGCAAAAGCCGTCGCTGGTCAGTGAGCTGTTGCGCTGACGGGACAAGGTCATCCGCAAGCCGACTAAGCGGCCTCTAAATGCCCATCATCATCCGGGCCAGTTCTGGCGGGCGCACGTGATCCTGATCGGCGTCGGGGGTAAAGCGGGCCCAGCCATTTGGTCCGAGGCGTTCGAGCGGACGAAAGCGGCCTTTATACTCCATCCGGGGCGATCCTGCGATCCAATAGCCGAGATAGACATAAGGCAGGCCGGCTTCGGCCGCGCGCAATATATGGTCCAATATGATGAAGGTGCCGAGGCCCGGGCGATGCGCTGTATCGGGTTCAAAAAAGCTGTAGATCATCGACAGGCCATCGGCCTGTTGATCGGTGAGGCAGGCGCCGACCAAACGGCCCGGTCGCCCATCGATTGAGGGTTCTCGATACTCAACGACGCTGGTGTCAACCGGTGTTGTTTCCACCATATCCGCATAGTCCATATCGTCCATTTGCGACATGCCGCCATTTGGGTGCCGGGCCGACAAATAGCGGCGCAGCAGCGCAAATTGCTCTTCCGTTGCCCAAGGCTGGCAAGCGGCGACATGCAGATCGGCATTTTTCTTCAGCAAGCGGCGCTGGGTGGCATTGGGCTTAAACTCGCCCGCGACAACGCGCACCGAAACACAGGCGGAACAATCCATGCAGCTGGGGCGATAGGCGACCGCCTGACTGCGCCGAAATCCGATCCGGCTCAACGTTTCGCTCAATTCGGTCGCGTGCCCACCCGATAAATCGGTGAAGACTTTGCGTTCCAGCTTGCCCGGCAAATAGGGGCAGGGGGCCGGGCTGGTCACGAAAAAGCGGGGAAACCGAAATTGGGCCGTCACGGCGGCGACATCCTTTTCCTAAGGCCTTTCCTACCGCTGCGGGCGGCCGGGGCGTTGGGTCTTTTATGTCCGGTTACGGCCCTGCTGAAAAGGCCTTTTACTTCCAAAGTCGGTTAACTTGTCCGTCAGCCTGGTTCGACCAGGCTAACGTCGTAACCCCCTGCGGCCAAAGCGGTGATCAGCGCCTGCAAATGGGCTGCATCGCGCAATTCGCATTCAATATCGGTGATCAGGCCCTTGGCCGGCAAATTGGTGAAGACCCGCTGGTGATAGATTTCCAGCACATTGGCATCGAGTTCGGCAAAAATGCCAAAGACACGGAACAGCGCGCCGGGTCGATCCTGCAAGCGCAAGCGGACGCGGGCCAAACGCCCGGATCGGGCCAGATCGCGCAACAGCACATTGGCAAGCAGGCGCGTGTCGATATTGCCGCCGCACAGGACGATGCCAACATTGCAGCCTTTGAACCGATCGGGATTGGCTAAGAGTGCGGCAAGGCCCGCGGCCCCTGCACCTTCCACCACGGTCTTTTCAATTTGCAGCAACAGGCTGACGGCCTGTTCCAAATGACGTTCGCCCACCAGCTGAATATCATCCACTTGGGCTGCAACAAATTGGCGCGTCAAATCCCCGGGATATTTCACCGCAATCCCCTCGGCCAGCGTATCGCCGCCAATGGGTAGGTCACTGCCATTGAGGATATTATACATGCTGGGGAAGAGCTCTGCCTGAACGCCGATGATTTCGGCATCGGGCTTCAGCGCGCGGGCAACGGTTGACATGCCAGAAATCAGGCCGCCGCCGCCAATCGGCACGGCAAAGCAATCCAGCTCTGGCGCATCTTCCAGCATTTCCAACGCCAGCGTGCCTTGCCCGGCAATAATTTCTGCTTCGTCAAAGGGATGCACAAAGGTCAGATGCTCGGCCTGTTCCAGCTCACGCGCATGGGCATAAGCCTGATCAAATGTTTCCCCGAACAAGACGACGCGCGCATCATGGCTTTGTGTCTGCATGACTTTCACGATCGGAGTCGGCTTCGGCATGACGATGGTCACCGGCACGCCCAGCCTTTTGCCATGATAGGCCAGGCCCTGCGCATGATTGCCCGCAGAGGCCGCAATAACGCCGGCCTTGCGCTCTTTTTCGCCCAGTTGGAGGAGGCGATTCAGCGCCCCCCGCTCTTTATAAGCGGCCGTAAACTGGAGGTTTTCAAACTTCAGCCAGACATTGGCCCCGGTCAATTCTGACAGCGTTTGGCTGCGCAGCGTTGGCGTGCGCACGATTGAGGCGCGAATGCGGTCATGCGCGGCGCGCACATCGGCGAGGGTGACGGGAAGGGTGTTCTGGTCTGCCATAATTGGCGGCGCTTAGCCTATCTGCTGCCGATATGGAAATCGCAAGATGCGGCAAATCAAGCCAAAGCGGGCTCTGGCGTCCCGGCGCATCTGTGCCTAATGAGCATATATGGCAAAAATCGCATTCATTGGTCTTGGCGTCATGGGGGGTCCGATGGCCCGGCATTTGGCCCAAGCCGGCCACGAGATGGTCGTCTATAACCGCACCCGCGCCAAGGCGGAAAACTGGGTTGCCCAGCATGGCGGCACGGTCGCATCTTCCCCGGCAGAGGCTGGAGACGGCGTTGATGCTGTCATCAGCTGTGTTGGCGCGGATGAGGATCTGGCGGCGGTCACGCTGGGTCGCGACGGCGCGTTTCGCACGATGAAGGCGGGCAGCGTTTTCATTGACCACACCACAGTGTCGGCGCGAATCGCCCGGCAACTTGCGGTTGAGGCCAAGGGATCGGGCGTCATGGTTGTCGATGCCCCCGTCACAGGCGGGCAGATTGGCGCGGAACAGGGCACGCTGACCCTCATGTGCGGCGGGCGAGATGCCGCCATTGCTGCGGCCACACCTTTTATGGAGGCCTATTCCAAAAAGATCGTCCATGTCGGCCCGTCGGGCGCGGGGCAGACCACCAAGATGGTCAATCAAATCACCTTTTCAGGCATCATCCAAAGCTTGTCAGAGGCGATGCGCTTTGCCCAAGCGGCCGACCTTGATCTCGATAAGGTGTTTGAGTCGATCTCTGGCGGCGCGGCCTCCAGCTGGCAGATGCTCAATCGCTGGGAAACCATGGCCAAGGATGAATTTGATTTTGGCTTTGCGGTGGATTGGATGCGCAAGGATCTGGGCCTTGCGCTGGAAGAGGCGCGGTCCAATGGAGCAACCCTGCCGCTCGCGGCGCTCATCGACCAATTTTACGCCGAGGTGCAGGACATGGGCGGTGGCCGTCAGGATACAAGCGCGCTGATCCGCCGTCTGAAGGCAAAGTGATGCCGCGCAGACCAGCGGTGCTTGTTGCGGCAGTCGGCCTTGTCCTTGCGGCCATGCCCGCCCAGGCAGACACGCTGATCGAAAACGTCAATGGCCTAACGCTGGATGCCCGTGGGGAAGTCATCCGTTTTTCCGGCATGGTCATTGGCACGGACGGAAAGGTGGCGCGGCTGATCCCGATGAAGGGAAGCCAGCCTGACCCCACCTTAGCCAAGCCGCGCAAGACCGATCGTAAGGCGCCGCCTGTTGCCTATAGCTTCCGGCTGGATGGGCAGGGCCGCACGTTGATGCCCGGGCTGATCGACTCGCATGGCCATGTCATGGGGCTGGGCATTCAGCGATTGACGCTTGACCTCAGCGACACGACCAGCCTTGCCGAGGCACAGGCGAAAATCGCCGCCTATGCGCGCGCCAACCCCAAGCGCAAATGGATCATTGGCAGGGGCTGGAATCAGGAACGCTGGAAGCTGGGCCGTTTCCCGACCGCCGCTGAATTGGATGTGGTCGTTGCCGACCGCCCGGTCTGGCTGGAGCGTGTTGACGGCCATGCCGGATGGGCGAACAGCGCGGCGATGGCTGTGGCCGGAATTACGGCGGCGACCAAAAGCCCGGCGGGCGGACAGATTCAGATGGAGGGCGCAAAACCAAGCGGTGTCTTCATCGATGCCGCTACCGATCTGGTGGCGCGTCACGCGCCGCAACCTTTGGCGAAGGAGCGGGATTTGGCGCTCGCCAAGGCTCAAGAGGCCCTGCTCTCGCTTGGTATTACCGCAATCGCCGATATGGGCAGCACGCTTGAAGACTGGCAGAGCTTTCGTCGGGCGGGGGATGCCGGGTGGCTCAACCTGCGGATTTTCAGCTATTCCGCCGGGCTTGATCCAATGCTCGCCATTACAGCAGGGGAACCAACACCTTGGCTCTATGGCGATAGACTGCGTATGGCGGGCGTGAAGCTCTATGCCGACGGGGCCTTGGGGTCGCGCGGGGCTTGGTTGAAACAGCCCTATGCAGATAAGCCAGCAGAGCGCGGCTTGCAGTTTCTGGACGACACAAAGCTGCGCAATTTGATGAGCCGGGCGGCGATGGACGGGTTTCAACTGGCGGTGCACGCCATTGGCGATGCCGCGAACGCACAGGTTCTGGATGCGATTGAGGATGTGTCCGTCAGCTATAGCGGGGATCGACGCTGGCGCATTGAACATACCCAGATTCTCGATCCAAAAGACATATCCCGCTTCGCCCGATTGGGCGTGATTGCCTCGATGCAGCCTGTTCACCAGACCAGTGACCGGACGATGGCAGAAGCGCGGCTGGACGCGGCGCGGCTTCAGGGGGCCTATGCTTGGCGCTCGCTCCAGATTGCGGGTGTCCGGCTTGCCTTTGGGTCGGATACACCGGTTGAAAGCCCAGACCCCTTTGCGGGGTTGGCGGCAGCCTCCACCCGGCAAGATGTCAAAGGGGAGCCCGTGGGCGGATGGCGTCCCGAAGAGCGGCTATCGCGCGAAGATGCGCTCGCCAGTTTCACAAAGGGGGCGGCCTATGCCAGCTTTGCCGAAACCCGCGTCGGTCAGCTGACCCCCGGCTATTGGGCGGATTTCATCGTGGGGGATCAAGACCCGTTGCGCGCAGATGCTGCTGATCTGCGATCAACAACGGTCTTTGAAACATGGGTCGGTGGGCAGCGCGTCTGGGCACGGCCGGCGGAGCGTTAAGCCAATCGATCCAGGTCGGACGGCTGGTTGATATTGGCCGGCGGTTCCGCGACCGAAACGAACCGAGCATCGACCGCACGGCCAAAGCCATAAAGCGCATGACGCTGTGTCTGGACCATCCAATCGGCAAGCGCAGGGCCAAGGGCGGTTGGCCAAAGACCCACCACGGGCAGTGTCTCGAGCACCGCCGGGCCGGGGTGCAGGGCTGCAATATGGGTGGGCATCAGGCCCAGCGTGTCACAGCCCGATGTCAGCATCGCGTCAAAGCCATTTTGGTCGGCATAGATCAGCCCGCCGAGCACGCCACCCAAAGGGCCAAGGCCGGGACGGGGCGCATCCTCTATGCGGATCAAATCTGGCCAGTCGCGCCCGGCCACCGCCAGCGCATCAACATGCGGGCGCAGGGCATCGGCCACATGGTCGATCAGCGGGCGACCCTGATGAAGGGCTGCCGCCTTGTCGCTGCCAAATCGGGAGGATTGCCCCCCGGCAAGGATCAGGCCCAGTAATTTCATCGAAAATGATCAGCGCGGATCATCTAGGCGCAGTCTGCGCAGGTGCCCCGCACCTCAACCACAGGCTTTGTCGGCCGAAACCCGGCTTTGCGCGCGGCCATGCGGACGCTTTCTGTGATGCTGTCATCGTCAATATGCGTGGTCGCCCCGCAATCATCACAGACCAGAAAGATACAATCATGCTCACAATCGGGGTGGGCATTGGCAATATAGGCATTGGCGCTTTCCACGCGGGTCGCGACATTGGCGGTGACGAAGAGATCTAGGATCCGATAGACGCTATTGGCCGCCACGCGCCGCCCCTGCGCGCGCGACACAGCCTCTGCAATGTCATAGGCAGAGGCGGGCTTTTCAAACCCAACCAGCGCATCAAAGACGCTGGCACGCATCGCCGTCCATTGCTCGCCTGCCCGCGCCATCGCATTGCGGG
>JBJTAW010000115.1:0-2634 GCA_046091025.1 Chakrabartia sp.
GGCTGGCCAGCGGTTCCTGCATCCCCACGCTCTTCCGATGCCGGCCTGGGCAACACTTGAACCCATCAGACGGCTGGCTGAAACCACCGCGCGCACCGACGCGGTGAAATTCGCCGCGGTGGATGCTCTGCGTGCCCAGAACCGCATCGCCTTTGCAGTAAGACAAGCAAAGGAGGCACTGAATGAGGCTATTGTTGCGTTGGGCTAGCACTAATCAATCGGCTGCCCGCGCCTTACGTGCGGCCGTGAAGCGATTTTCCGGCGCCTTGAGCCCAAGATTTTCCCTAAGCGTTGTGCCTTCATAGGCAGTTCGGAAAATGCCACGCCGTTGCAGTTCCGGAATGACAAGATTGGAAAATTCCTCAAAAGGCTTTGGATAGTAATTGCAGATGACATTGAAGCCATCTGCCGCATCCTTCTCTAGCCATTCCTGCAACTCATCAGCGACATATGCTGGTGTGCCCACCAATACCCGATGCCCCTGCGCGGCTGACACCGACCGAGCGACTTGGCGGAGCGTCATGTTATATTTCCGAGCCATATCCATGATCAGCTTCTGACGCGACTTTGCGGCATTCGTCTCTGGCAGGTCTGGCATGGGACCATCGAGGGGAAAGGAGAAAATATCAATGCCACGGGTGAAGCGAGCAAGCGCTGCAAGCGCAACGTCATCAGGCAATAATGCCTGCAGCCGATCATATTTTTCCTGCGCTTCTTCCATGGTTCTGCCAATGACCGGCGTGATACCCGGCATGATCTTGATGTCATCGGGGGTACGACCATATTTTGCGGTGCGCCCCTTGACGTCGGCAAAGAATTCACGCGCCTCCGCCAATTCGGTCTGGGCAGTGAAGACCACATCCGCCGTGCGTGCGGCCAATTCCCGGCCTGGTTCAGAAGAGCCCGCCTGCGCCACAATGGGTCTGCCCTGCGGTGTACGTGAGACATTAAGCGGACCACGCACATGAAAATGCTTTCCATGATGATCAAGGAAATGCATGCGATCATAATCAAACCAGACACCGCGTTCCTTATCCTTCGGGAATGCATCAGCTTCCCACGAATCCCATAAGCCGGAGACCACTTCGTAAAATTCAATGGCGCGTTCATAACGCGCCGCGTGATCAACATGCGTATCCAGATTGAAGTTCCCTGCCTCGTCCTCAATCTGGGAAGTTACCAAATTCCAACCGCAACGCCCATTGCTGATATGGTCAATGGTCGCGAAGCGCCGTGCAATATTATATGGTTCGTTGAAGGTTGTTGTGGCGGTGGCCACCAAGCCGATGTGGCTGGTACCCATGGCCAGCGCGGCTAGGCATGCAGTTGGTTCGAGCTTTACGATACGTGACAGGCTGGTACGCGTCATATCGCCCGCCTTAAGGGCATCGCTACCCCCTACCGCGACCGTATCCTGAAAAAAAATACAATCATACTTTGCCGCCTCCGCCATTTGCGTCAGGCGCATATACCAACCGAAATCCATATCGCATGAGGTATCCGCATCAGGATGCCTCCAACCGGCCAGATGATTGCCAGGGACGCTCAAAAAAGCCCCAAGCTTGAGTTGCTTTTTGCCCAAGGACTTAACCCTCCTGCTTCAGCGTATTTGTCGAATGCCGGTTGCCATGGTGTATTGGTCACCACGCGGCGTCACCGTAAGATTTCGTGTCATGCCCCAGGCTGATCTGACGAAAAATACCGGAATGATGCCTGCTTCCGCCATGACGCGGCGCACGGCTTGTTGCGTGAGCTCCTCACGCTTCGCGTCATCCATCATGGACTCGATCTGGCTGATCAGCCGATCGAGTTCGGCGTCAGAATATCGCCCCCTATTGGAAGCGCCATGCCCCAGTTCGGCATTATATGTTCGAAGAATGGTGCTCATCCCCTCAGGTGCGGCGCCTGTCGTTGTGAAAAACATCGAAGCCGAGACGGAAAATTCCGGTTCTCCATTTACACCACGGTTGGCGCGGCGAAAGAACACCGCGGTTGGTAGCGCTTCAACTTCCGTCCTTATGCCAATGGCGGTGAACATCTGCCCAATAGCTTGGCAACTACGCGCATCACCAGCGAAGCGATCTCCGGTACAGTGAAGCGTGAGGCCAAAACCTTGCGGAAAACCCGCTTCTGCGAGCAAAAAACGGGCACGTGCCGGATCATAGGCAGGTATCGCCAGATCGGCGATATGGCCAATAAACCCCTGGGGCGCGATCTGCCCGGCGGCTTCCGCACCACCTTCCATCGCTCGATCCGCCAAAGCTGAACGGTTCAACGCGTGGGACAGAGCCAATCTGACGCGCCGATCCCGAAGAGGATTACGATCCAGAGCCTGACCATCGGTGGCTGTGATAAAGGGAGATCTCTCGCGCCCGCTATCGACATAAAGATAGAAGTTAAAGCCCGACGTGGCCGTCAAAAGGCGCGATCGCTGATCGGTGCGCACGCGGCCATAGAGCGCCGGCGGCACGGCATCAATCACGTCAACATCGCCAGCAAGCAGAGCGGAAACACGCGCGCTGTCATTAGGAATAAAGCGAAAGACAACACGTTGCCATGGCTCAGGTGCCGTCCAATGCTGGGATGCCTTTTCAAGAATGACATCCTGCGCCCGATTAAAGCGAACCCAACGAT
>JBJTAW010000116.1:0-3823 GCA_046091025.1 Chakrabartia sp.
GGTCCAGCCCTCTGTTTGGGCAATTTCGGGCGTGAGATATGGCGGCGTCCAAAGCCGCTGGTCCGGCGCGGCGCGGCGGAGCCAGGCGGCGGTCAGGATAGCGTCGGTTGCGTGGTCGCGATAGCGCGCCAGCGGTGTGTGTGGCTGGCTTTCCAAGGCGATGAGCGCGCTGTCCAGCGTTGCGCCATCGCGGATTTTGCTGAGGCCTGCACGGATGCCTGCGGTGCGGGCGGCGATGGTCGTGTAAATTTCAATAATCATTGGCCCCGTTTCAGGGATGGGATCAAAAGGCCAGACGGGAATGCGCCCGCGCAGCCGGTGGAGCACGCGCATTCCGGTCAGGCTGTATTTGCCCACTTGGGCCGCGCCGACAAGATTGAAGCAGCTATAGGGCGAGAACGCCATGCGCCGCTGCACCTCTTCACACACGCGCAAACGCCCCCGGCCGCTGCCGAACAAATCCCCACAATCAACCGACTGCCGAAAATGACGCCGCGCCTCTGGATGGGCGAGGAAGGACGTGCTGGCGAGGTGCGGATCCTCCTGCGTCAGATGATCGACCAGCGCCCAGAGCGCCGGGCCGTTCTGCGGAGAGGCGTCCCAGCCGGGAAAATACGCCGCCTGATCGACAAAGGGGAGCGCGGGGGAGAGATCAAGGCCGATGAGCGTGCGCGATCCGTGGTCCGCAAGGTCTGCCAGCCAATCGACAATGGCGGCCCGCGACCAGCCGCCGGGTGGGGCAATCAACTCTGGCGCGGCGTCTCCCGCCGAGGCGAGCGCAAGGGCAAGCCCGGCCGGGCGCGCCACGGCCTGACCGGACCAGTCAATCGCTGCGAAAGAGGTGAAGTCAGACAGGTTGGCGTGCCCGATCAGCCGCATTTCTTGGAATTGAAACGGTCCTTCTTATCCCAACAGCGCGGGTTCATTGACGGCACTGCGGGGGGCGTGAGCATGCTGCTTGTTGGGGCGAAGCGAAATCTTTGCTCCCCCGGGGCAGTTAGGCTCTGACGCAGTTCGGCGAGATGCTCGCTTGCCAGAACCGAGAGGCTGCCCCGCGGCGTGAACACCGCGCGCCGCCCCACCCAGCCCGCCGTGCTGCAAAAGGCCTGTTGACCACGAACTGTGGAATAGACGGTTGTGGTGCGGTTCGCAAACCGATCCAGCGCGGTCTGGGCTGCCTTAGGGTTTTTGTGCGTTCGCTTAAAATAATCGGTGATGGCCTTGAATGCGCTGGCCAATTCCCCCTGATGATTGGTGAGCAGCGCATTATAATTGCTGGTCGCCAGCAGCGTTGGATATTGGGTGTGGCATTGCAGCGCGCCGAGCAGAAGCGCCTGTCTCAGGCTCCAAACCAGAACCGCCTGCTTTTCCGCCGCGCTGGCACCGGGTAGATCTGGATCAAAGGCCGGATCAAGCGTTGTGGTGAGGCGCGGAATTAGCCGCGGGGCTTCATAAAAAACCTGCGCTGAGGCCGGTGTCGGCACGGCGAGCGCCAGACAGAAAGCAAGGGAGGCAAGCGCATTACGCAACATAGTCATGAGCAAAGAGCGTCCTCTCCAGATTGGCAGGATGCTTTAAGCCGTTTTGACCACAAAAGAAAAGGGCCGCCCGGCATGCCGGACGACCCAAATCCCGTAAAACGCGGTGAAGCGATTACTGAGCGTTCGTAGCGTTCGCGTCAGCGGCAGCGTCGACATTCGTCATCGTGTCGTTGGCGGTGCCTTCAGTGGCAACAGCTTCGTTCTGTTCAGTTGCGTTTGCTTCAACTGCTTCTTCCTTCTTGCCGCAAGCAGCAACGGTGAGACCAGCAGCAACGAGCGAAACAATCATGAGCTTCTTCATGGTATAAACTCCCTAGGCAGATAATGATCTGGACAAGGGGCGCCCCCCTAAATACCCAAATCGAGGTGGACATTTACAGAGGAAATACTTGTTGCTCAAGCTTTTTTGTTAACAGCTGAAATTTCATCTAAAAAACCAGCAAAACAGCGCCTTAGCGCCGCATCTACAGCCGAAAGATCGGCCTCAACACCCAGAGAAGACAGGCTCGTCACTGGAAATTCGGGCAAGCCGCAGGGCACGATTCCCGAAAAATGGGTGAGATCGGGCGCAACGTTGATCGCAAAGCCGTGAAACGTCACCCAACGGCGGACACGCACGCCAATTGCGCCGATTTTGGCCTCTTTGCCATCCGGCCCATCTGTCCAAATGCCAACACGCCCCTCTGCGCGCCGCGACGCGACGCCAAATTCCGCCAGTGCCGCAATCACCCAGCCTTCCAGCGCATGGACGAAGCGGCGCACATCCGGCCCCCGCTTTTTAAGATCCAGCATAACATAGCCGACCCGCTGGCCGGGGCCGTGATACGTGTATCGCCCGCCCCGTCCGGCCGTGAATACGGGAAAGCGGGGATCCAGCATCTCGGCGGGATCGGCGCTGGTTCCCGCAGTGTAAAGCGGCGGGTGCTCGAGCAGCCAAATCCGCTCCTTGCCTTCTCCCTGCGCAATTGCAGCCGCCCGCGCCTCCATTTGGGCAAGCGCGAAGGCATAATCAGTCAGGCCTTCAGAAACAGCCCACTCAATCTGCGAATCACTTTGCCCAGTCATGCTGACCAGATCGACCAGCCAGCGTACTCAAACAAGCCCTGCCCATGTTGAATGCAGCAAAAGCTGAGGGGCCGATTGTCCTGCGCTGAGGGTTCACCTAGGCTTTGGGCGCAAGATAGAAGGAGTTGCCATGAAATTCTCTTATGACGCAGCCTGGCAGGACCTGTCTCAGCTGGCGCGCGCCCATGCCGATATCCTCTTGGTGATTACCGGCGTCTTTCTATTCCTACCCATGTTTGCGCAGGCGCTCTTCTTCGCGCCGCCGCAGGTCAGCCAATTTGACAGCGCGGCGATGCAGGTTTTTCTGGACTATTATCGGCAGAATTTTGCGCCTTTGTTCGGCCTTAGGCTGGTCACGCTGATCGGCACTGGGGCACTGCTCGCGCTACTGCTGGCCCCAGACCAGCCGACCGTTGGCAGCGCCATCGGCCGCGCCGGCCGATTGCTGCCCACCTTGTTTCTTGCAGATATTCTGATGCAGCTTTTGATGGTGGCTGGTTTGATCGCCCTCATTATTCCGGGCCTTTATCTCATTGCACGTATGGCCGTGACGCCTGCGGCGATCATGTCAGAACAGATCAGCAATCCAGTGCGCGCCATTGGCCGCAGCTTTGCCCTGACCAAGGGCATCGGGTGGCGGGTGTTCGCCCTGCTGGCGATTTCCCTGATACTCGTTTTCATTGCGAGCGCTGCTTTTGTCGCCGTGGTCGGCATCATGACCCAGCTGCTTTTGCCCGATGCGGCTGCGAAAATTGCGGTAGAGCTTCTCGCCGCCGTCAGTTCGACCGCCCTGACGCTTGCCGTTACACTTTTATCAGCTGCAATTTATCGGCAAATACGGGTCACTCAAACCGAGATTTGACGCATTTAAGTGCGGATCAGGCCCATTTTGCCTCAGGCGGCAAGCTCATCAGAATCGCGTCGATGTTGCCGCCGGTCTTCAGCCCGAACAGCGTGCCGCGATCATAGACGAGATTAAACTCGGCATAGCGGCCCCGCCAGATGAGCTGCTGTTCCTTTTGCGCATCGGTGAAGGGCAGGCCCATCCGACGACGAACGATAAGCGGAAAAACATCCAAAAATGCCTCCCCCACCGCACGGGTGAAGGCGAAATTTGCGGCAAAATCGCCTTCAAGATGATCATAGAAAATCCCGCCTACGCCGCGATGCACGTTGCGATGGGGAATCCAAAAATAGTCATCGGCCCATTTTTTGAA
>JBJTAW010000117.1:0-3298 GCA_046091025.1 Chakrabartia sp.
TGGCACCACGCGCAGAAATAAGCGCAGAATAACGACTGCCCGCCCCGCTGCGACGAAAGCGCCCTAGGGCCGCTTAAGTCTCGCGCCCCGCCCGCCTGCGGGAGGGGTTGGGGGAGGGAAATTAGGCCGCCTTTTTATAGCGGGCGCGGAATTCGGCGGCGAAGGCGGCAAACTCCCCCGCGGCAATCGCTGCGCGCATGCCCGCCATAAGCTGCTGATAAAACCACAGATTGTGCTCCGTCATGAGCATCGCGCCCAGCATTTCGCCGGAGCGAACGAGATGGTGGAGATAGGCCTTACTCCACTGCGCCGCGGGCGATGCCGGGTCGAGCGGGCTCAGATCCTCAGCATATTTGGCATATCGAATATTGACTGGGCCATCCCAAGTGAAGGCCTGCCCATTGCGACCAGAGCGGGTGGGCAGCACGCAATCAAACATATCCACCCCGCGCTCCACAGCACCGACCAGATCATCGGGCTTTCCCACACCCATCAAATAGCGGGGCCGATCAGCGGGCAGTTGATCCGGCGCAAAGTCGAGCGTGGCGAACATCGCCTCTTGCCCTTCCCCCACGGCAAGGCCGCCAATGGCATAGCCATCAAAGCCAATCTCTTGCAGGGCATCGGCCGAGCGTTGGCGCAAATCGCGATCCAGCGAGCCTTGCTGAATCCCACATCAGGCCGCCTGCGCCGCATGGGCGCCACCCGCATCAAAGGCATCGCGCGATCGTTTGGCCCAGCGCATCGACAGCAACATCGATTGTTCCGCCACCTCCCGCGCAACGCCATTGGCAGGGCATTCATCAAAGGCCATGACAATGTCAGACCCCAAAAGCCGCTGAATCTCCATCGAGCGTTCCGGCGTGAGCATATGGCGGGAGCCATCAATATGGCTGGCAAAGCGCACGCCCTCTTCGGTGATTTTGCGCAGACTGGCCAAACTCATCACCTGATAGCCACCGCTATCGGTCAAAATCGGCCGATCCCACCCCATGAAGCTGTGCAGACCGCCCAGCCTGTCCATCCGCTCTGCCCCGGGGCGCAGCATCAGATGATAGGTATTGCCGAGGATGATATCCGCCCCAGTGGCGCGGACATCGGCGGGCTTCATCGCCTTCACCGTCGCGGCCGTGCCCACAGGCATGAAGGCGGGCGTGCGGATCTCCCCGCGCTGCATGCGGATCACCCCGGTCCGGGCTTTCCCGTCGGTCGCAGAAATGGCGAAGTCAAAACGTGGTGCCGTCATGAGGCGCGCCTATAGAGACATCCCCCGATTTGCCAAGCACCCCAGCAGGCGGGCGGCAGTTGACTCCCTGCCCCGCCTCGTGTGTTGCTGCCCCGAAAGCAGATGAAGAGGATGCAGGACATGACCCATTTATTTGATCTGAGCGGTAAGGTCGCCCTGGTGACGGGCGGCAATGGCGGCATTGGCCTGGGCATGGCCGAGGGCCTCGCCCAGCATGGCGCAACGGTGATCATCTGGGGCACGAATGAGGAGAAGAATGCGGCCGCCCTTGCCACCCTATCGAAATATGGCGTGCCCGTGCGCGCCGCACGGGTCGATGTGTCGGACGAAGCGGCCGTAAAAGACGCAATGGCCGATATTATGTCAGAATTGGGCAGGATTGACCAAGCCATCGCCAATGCGGGGATCGGCCAATCCCGCCGGGATATGTTCGACATCAGCCTTGAGGATTTTCAAAAGCTGGAATCGATCAACGTCCATGGCGTGTTCTTCACCCTGCGCGAAGCCGCCCGCCATATGATCGAACGGCATAAAGCCGGGGATGGCGGCGGATCGCTTGCCGCTGTCGCCTCTACCGCTGCCGTCCATGGCGCGGCCCGCAATGAACATTATGGCGCAACCAAGGGCGCGGTCGTCTCACTATGTCGCGCCATGGCGGTGGAGCTGGCCCGCCACCAGATCACCGTCAATTCCATCCTGCCCGGCTGGATCAGGTCAGACATGACAACCGCCATGCAAGCGATGGACAAGTTTAACGAACGCGTCATTGGCCGCGTGCCGATGGGCGGATGGGGGGAGCCAGAGGATTTCGCCGGCATCGCCGTCTACCTCGCCAGCCGCGCCGCCCGCTTTCACACAGGCGACGCGCTGGTCATTGATGGCGGTTACACCATTTATTGAGGGCAAATGGCTGAGCGCTTCGACTTAGGCCGAGGCCCGGATACATCCTGTGTATTCCCCGCTCCTCTGCGCGAACCTGGTCACGTCACCCGTTTTATCGGCGCGCAGAGACGCAGAGGACGCAAAGCCTGTTTTCGCGAAGCGCCCTACTTAGACTGCCGCAAGGCGCATGCGCCTTATTGGAACCCAGCACCCCTTGGCTGTGGCAAACGGCCAGAGCATGGGATTATCCTCTGCGCTCTTTGCGTCTCTGCGCGAACCTCTATTCCGCAGCGGTTGGGCTGGCAGTCGGCATAAGCCGGGTGGCCAGCCATTTCACCGCCTCAATAAAGCCCGCAAAGAATACCCCGCCCGCAAGCGTCGCCAGCGTCAGATCGACAAAATCAACCTTGAGCTGAACCAAGGGGGCTGCCGCCACAGTCAAAAACAACATGGCCGAAGCGTTGAAGACAAAGGGCAAAACGGCAATCACCTGAAGATAAATGGCCACCAGCATGATGAGCAGGCCCAGCAACGTGCCCTGCGGTCCCATCATCTGCGTCAGCCAGACGACCTGCCAAGACAGGCTAATCCCTGCCGCTGCACCCGCCAAAGCCTGTGGCAGCCGTTTTATCTCCAACTGCTCCATATTCGCATAATGCCACAGCATCAAAAAGCCGCCGAACAGCGACACATCCTGAAACAACCGCCCGCCAATCACCGCCCAGCCGATAATGGCAATGGCGACAATCACCACAACACCCACCCCCGCCAAAGGCGATGGCGCGCCTGCGGCAGGCGCAGCTCCATTCTCCTGATCCGACATATATCCCCTCTCCCTGCCCGTCTTTATGCGGGCAGAGCGGATGAAAGCTTATTTGGTGGGATGGGGCAAGGGGGGTACGATTAGAGCACGATGAAGTCCTCTGACGTCAGAACTGGCTTTGTCGTTAATGTTGGCAAGTGGACCGCAGCTTCAGGACCAGAGCCGTCTGTTCAAAATAGAGATTGCCACGCTTTTCATCATAAATGATGGACTTGTAACGGTTTTGCGCCGGTCACCTGAGCGTTTAGAGCTCGCAATAGGAGACCGACGAGATGATCAAGCATTCAGAAGAGTTCAAGCGCGAGGCTGTGCGGATTGCACTGACCAGCGGATTGCCGCGTGAGCGG
>JBJTAW010000118.1:0-11575 GCA_046091025.1 Chakrabartia sp.
TGGTGCAAGGCCTCATCAATGGCGCGATTCCAGGTCGCGGGTTCAAACAGCCGGTCATAATGATAGCGTCCACCCAGACCGAAAAAGCCGCTTTCCCGCCGGCCATTTTCTTCGACAACAATGCTGACGTTGAGACGCACAAGCGGACGAATGTCGGTTGCGACAAAGCCATCGGCGCGGACAACTTCCACGACGCTCCAGCTTGCCGACAGGCCAACCGTCACTTGGGCGACGCGCGGGTCGCTCGCGCGGGCGGCGGCATCAATTTGCTGGCACAACGCCACCTTATCGGCAAAGGGGATGAGGCCCATGGGGTCACCATCGGTATAGAGGTGACGATTATTCTGTCGGGGGGCGGCCGCCATGGCGGTCTTTGCCGGATCCAACAGGGTGAGCGTTTCCCCCGCACGACGAATGGCGGCTGCACTGATTTCATTGGCATGGGCAAAGCCCGTCATCTCGCCGGACACACCGCGCAGGCCAAAGCCCGCATCTGTCGAATAGTCGGCTGTTTTCAGGCGGCCATCATCAAAGCCAAAGCTTTCTGACGCGCGATATTGCAGGTAAAGTTCCCCATCATCGCACCGCTTGAGCAAGTCAGAGGTCAGCTGACGCGCGGTATCGGGATCAAGCAGTCCATCATGATAGAGGAAGCGGCGGGGATCAGTGGAAAAGGTCATACAGACCCATATAGGAAAGCCATAGGCCGCTGAACAGTGCGAAAGCCTATGCCTGCGCCTCAGCAGACATTATTGCGGGTCGGCAGGTCCGCCTTTGAGGACGAATCTTTTGTCGCAATAGCCGCATTCGACAAAGCCTTTTTCGTCGATTTCGAGCCAGACGCGCGGATGCCCAAGTGCCGCGCCGCCCGGAATGTCGGACGCGACATCGCACGACACGCGGTGAGAGGTAACGAAAGTGGTTTCAGGCGGCTTAATCATGAGCGCGGCGATAGCAATGGCGCGCCGCGGGCGCAACGCGCAAAAGTGGATACCTATCTGGTCGACAGGCTACTTTCCCCCTGACCATAGACCCGCTACAGCCAGAGGATGACTGAAGCCGCCATCACCATCGACACTGTTGAGAAAACCTATGCCGGGGGAAAGCAAGCGCTGAAAGGCGTTTCCTTTGAAGTGCCGCGCGGGTCCATTTTTGGCCTGCTCGGCCCCAATGGCGCGGGTAAATCAACCCTGATCAAGATCTTGGCCGGGTTGGTGACCAAGACGTCGGGCCATGCCAGCATCTGGGGCTTTGATATTGACGTGCATCCCCGCAACGCAAAAAACTCCATCGGCATCGTGCCGCAGGAAATTGTGTTCGACCCCTTTTTCACGCCCTTTGAAACGCTGGAAAATGTGGCCGGGCTATATGGCGTCAAAAAGGGCGACCGCCGCTCTATGGAATTGTTGGAGGCCGTCCACCTGACGGATAAGGCGCATGCCTATGCCCGCACGCTTTCCGGCGGGATGAAAAGGCGGCTTCTTGTGGCCAAGGCGATGGTCCATTCGCCGCCCATTTTGGTTCTGGATGAACCGACAGCCGGTGTCGATATTGAATTGCGCCAGCAGCTTTGGGCGTATGTCCGCGAGCTTAATCGACGGGGCGTGACCATTGTTCTCACCACTCATTATCTCGAAGAAGCCGAGGAATTATGTGATCGCATTGCCATTATCAACAATGGCACGTTGATTGCCAATAAGACGACGCGCGACCTGGTGGATATGGCTCAGGAAAAGGTCGTTGAGATTACCGTTGATCGCGATGTTGATGTCGCGCCGCGCTCTCCCCTGTTCCAAAAGGTTGAGGTGAAGGCGAGCCGGGTTCTCGCCATCACCTATTCCAAAGCCCATGCCAATGCAGGCGATGTTCTGGGCGCGGTGCAGGCGGCAGGCTTTGGCATTGCCGATGTGTCCACGCGGGAGGCCGATTTGGAACATGTCTTCCTCAACCGCCCCCGCGCTGCGTGAACGCGGCGCTGCCCTCCCCCGGCCCCTCCCGCTTGCGGGAGGGGAGCCAATGAACGCGGACGTCCTCATTATTGGCTCCGGCGCGGCGGGGCTTACGGCGGCGCTGGAGTTGGCGCAGCATTGCAAAGTGGCGGTGCTGGCCAAGGGCGCGATTTCCGACGGCGCGACCAGTTGGGCGCAGGGCGGCATTGCCGCGGTTCTGGAAACCACCGACACCTTTGAAAGCCATATAGACGACACGATGGTGGCAGGTGCTGGTCTCAACAACCGGCGCATCGTTGAACATGTTGTGGAACAGGCCCCCGCGGCGATCCAGCGGCTGGCGGATCTGGGCGTGTCCTTTGATCTCGGGGCAGACAAGCATTGGCATTTGACGCGCGAAGGTGGGCATTCCCACCGCCGGATCGTCCATGTCAATGACGCCACAGGTTTTGCTGTGCAGCAGGCCTTGGAGCAGGCAGCCCAAGCGCACCCGAACATCACCTTGGTGTCCGACCGGGTGGTGATCGATTTGATTCTGGGCCGCCACCAAAAGCGGTTTTCGACCAGTGGGCGCATTCACGGTGTTTATGCGCTCAACCGCCAGACGGGACGGGTGGAGACCTTCACCGCGCGCGCCACCATTTTGGCAAGCGGTGGGGCCGGGCGTACCTATCTGTATTCCACCGCGCCCAGAGGGGCGACCGGGGATGGCATTGCGATGGCTTGGCGTGCCGGATGCCGTGTCTCAAACATGGAGTTTATGCAGTTCCACCCCACCTGCCTCTATAATTTGGAGGTCAAGAATTTCCTGATCACCGAAGCCGTGCGGGGCGAAGGTGGGCATCTGAAACTCCCGACGACAGGCGAACGGTTCATGCCCCGCTTTGATGCGCGGGCAGAGCTTGCCCCGCGGGACATTGTGGCGCGGGCCATAGATCATGAGATTAAGCGGCTCGGGCTGGATTATGTGCATCTCGACATCAGCCATCGGGACCCTGAATTCGTCCGCAGCCATTTCCCAAATATTTATGATAAGCTGCTTGCGCTTGGCATTGATATGACGCGCGAGCCCGTCCCCGTTGTGCCTGCCCAGCATTATACCTGTGGCGGTGTGGTCGTGGATATGGACGGGCGGACAGATGCCCCCGGGCTTTACGCAGCGGGCGAAGTTACGCAATCCGGGCTGCACGGGGCGAACCGCCTTGCCTCTAATTCTCTGCTGGAATGTCTGGTTTTTGGCGCGGCCTGCGCCGCCCATATCGTGGCCAATTGGGAAGATTTGCCTGAGCCGCCAGAGATTCGTCCCTGGGATGAAAGCCGTGTGGCGGACAGTGATGAGGAAGTTGTCATCCACCAATGCTGGCGCGAAATCCGCCAGTTTATGTGGAATTTCGTTGGCATCGTCCGCACAACCAAAAGGCTGGAACGCGCCAAGCACCGGATCGACTTGTTGCGGCAGGAAGTGGCCGATTATTATAGCCATTTCCGCGTGACGCCCGATTTGATCGAACTGCGCAATCTGGTGGAGGTGGCAGACCTCATCATCCGATCTGCATTGGAGCGTAAGGAAAGCCGAGGATTGCACTTCACCCGCGATTATCCCGACTTGCTGCCCATAGCAGAAGACACAATTTTGGTGCCTTAGGCGGCGAAAGCCGCAGCCATTGGTTGATTGATCGCAGCGGGCAGGGCATAGCCGCCGCTATGACTGAGATGCTCAAAATCCGCTTGCCCGATGGTTCCGTTCGGGAGATGCCAAAAGGCACAACGCCTGCTGATGTTGCTGACGCCATTGGCCCCGGCCTTGCCAAGGCCGCCATAGCCGCGCGCGTGAATGGCGATTTGTGCGATATCACCCGCCCCTTGGACACGGATGTGGAGCTAGCGCTCGTCACGTCGCGCGATGAGGCCGATGCGCTCGACCTTGCCCGGCACGACTTTGCGCATATTTTGGCCGAAGCGGTTCAAGCGCTGTTTCCCGGTACGCAAATCACCTTTGGCCCATCGACCGATGATGGCTTTTATTATGATTTCGCGCCCAAGCGCCCCTTTACCGAGGATGATCTGCCCGCCATCGAAGCCAAGATGCGGGAACTCATTGCAGCGGACAAACCGCTCCGCCGCGAAGTGATGAGCCGTGCTGATCTGATCGCGCGCTGGACGGCGGAGGGCGAAACCTTCAAGGCTGAATGGGCCGGCGAACTTCCCGAAGGCGAAGACCTCAGCGTCTATTGGTCGGGCGACAATTGGATGGATATGTGCCGGGGGCCGCATCTAGCCTCCACTGGCAAGCTCGATCCGCAGGCCTTTAAGCTGACGCGCGTCTCGGGCGCTTATTGGCGCGGGGATCAGAAGAATGCGCAGTTGAGCCGCGTCTACGGCACGGGCTGGCTCAATAAGAAGCAGCTCGATGCGCATCTGACCCGGCTGGAAGAAGCCGCCAAGCGGGATCACCGCCGTTTGGGCAATGAGATGGACTTGTTCCATTTGCAGCAAGAGGCCCATGGATCTGTCTTTTGGCATCCCAATGGCTTTCGCGTGTGGCGTGAGCTTGAATCCTATATGCGCCGGGCCATTGATGCGGCCGGCTATCGCGAAGTGAAAACGCCGCAGGTGATGGATGCCCGCCAATGGGAACAGTCCGGTCACTGGGGCAAATATCGCGAAAACATGTTCGTCATCCCAGACGAAGTCCCGAATACCGAAGATGAAGGCCCGGTCATTTCCGGCGACGCCGATTGGATGGCGCTAAAACCGATGAATTGCCCGGCGCACGTCCTCATCTTCCGCCAGGGGATTAAGAGCTATCGTGATCTGCCGTTGCGCATTTATGAAAATGGCTGCTGCCACCGCAACGAACCGCATGGCGCGCTCCACGGCCTGATGCGTGTGCGCCAATTCACGCAGGATGACGCGCATATCTTCTGCCGCGAAGATCAGATTGTCGCCGAAGTGCAGGATTTCTGCGCTCTGGCCAACCGTATCTATAAGGATTTTGGTTTCACCTATTCGATCAAGCTCGCCCTGCGCCCTGAAAAGCGATTTGGTAGCGACTCGGATTGGGACAAGGCGGAAAATGAACTGCGCGATGCCGTTGTTCGTGCAGGTCTCGCCACCGCCGAATATGGCTGGGAAGAATTGCCGGGCGAAGGCGCATTTTACGCGCCCAAGCTGGAGTGGCATTTGACCGATGCCATTGGCCGCACCTGGCAGGTTGGCACCATTCAGTCAGACCGTGTCCTGCCCGAACGGCTGGACGCAACCTATGTCGGTGATGATGGGGACAAGCATCGCCCCGTGATGCTCCACCGTGCGATCTTTGGCTCATATGAGCGGTTCGTCGGCATTCTGATTGAACATTATGCCGGACGCTTCCCGACCTGGCTGGCCCCGGTGCAGGCCGTGGTCGCCACCATTGTTTCAGATGCAGATGGCTATGCGCAGGCCGTGACCGAGAAGCTGGCCGCCGCCGGCATTCGCGTCGACACCGATCTGCGCAATGAAAAAATCAACTATAAGGTGCGCGAACATTCGCTGGCGAAAGTGCCGCACCTCTTGGTCGTTGGGATGCGAGAGGCGGAAGAAGGTAAGGTCGCCATCCGCACGCTGGGTTCAGAAGGCCAGCGCATCATGACAGTTGAGGAGGCGATTGCCCTGCTGAGCGAAGAGGCCACCCCGCCGGATCTGCGCGGTTAATTGGGCCTATGCCCCTTATTGAGCAGTCCAGCCGCCATCGACCATCATGTTGCTGCCGGTCACGGCACTTGCCTCATCGCGGCAGAGGAACAGGGCCATCGCCCCAATTTGATCGGGCATCACAAACTGCTTTTGCGGAATGGCGCCGAGTAGAACGTCGTTAATCACCTGATCGCGCGTCATGTCGCGGGTGCGCATGGTATCGGGGATCTGGTTTTCAATCAGCGGCGTCCAGACATAGCCGGGTGAGATGCAGTTTACCGTGATGCCCTTTTGCGCAACTTCGAGGGCGACGGTCCGCGTGAGGCCCATCAGGCCATGCTTGGCCGCATTATAGGCGGACTTATTCGGGCTGGCGACGACCGAATGGGCAGAGGCGGTGGAGATGATCCGGCCCCAGCCCTTGTCCTTCATAAAGGGCAAGGCCGCACGCATCGCGTGAAAGGGCGCAGACAAGAGGATCGCAATCAGCTGATCCCATTTGTCCAAGGGAAATTCATCAACGGGGGCCACATGCTGAATGCCCGCATTGTTGATCAGAATATCTGGCCCACCAAGCGCATCATGGCAGTGCTGAACCATCGCGGCGATGTCTTCGGGCTTGGTCATGTCTGCGCCTGACCACAAGGCCTTGGCCCCGCTCAGTGCTTCCAGCTGCTGACGCTGCGCTTCGATTGCGCTGGCATCGCCAAAGCCATTGATCATGATCGCACAGCCTTCGGCGGCCAAGGCGCGCGCGCATGCAGCACCTATGCCCGATGTCGAGCCTGTGATGAGGGCGGTTTTTCCCTTAAGGATCATGGCGGAACTCCTGCTGATGGTTATGGGTTGCGATTGCATCACCTGCGCCGTCGGTGCAATGTCTTTCACCAAGCATGTGAGGATGGATGAATGCCTCTTGATAACAGCAATGGCGCTGAACAGCCGAAGCGCGGGACGGGTCGGTACGTGCTGGGCCTATTCGGGCTGATTGGTTTGATTTTATCTGCCCTTCTCTTGGAGTTTAATCCGCTCTCATTTTTGGGCGGGGGAGAAAAGCCCCAGGTTGACCATGCACAAAAGGCGCCGGAACAGGGGAAGGCGCCGGGCACCTATGGGTGCGAAGTCAAAACCACTGCCACAACCTATGCGTGCCAGATCCTCACCTCTGCCAATGCGACATGGGCCAAGGCCTTTCCACCGGGTCGATATCAGGGGCCAGAGCTTGTCTTTTACACGCGTCAGGGACGCAGCGGATGCAGTACCGCGCCCATGGCGAGCGGCCCTTTTTACTGCCCGACGGATAGGAAAATTTATCTGGATACGGATTTTACGACCGAAGTCTCTCAGCGATTTCGCGCTTCTGGAAAAGCTGCCCAAGCCTATGTGATCGCGCATGCGGTTGGCCATCACATTCAATATGTGACAGGCATTGTCGATCAGGTGGAGCAGTATGACGCAAAGCTGTCCGAGGCAGGGAAGGTCAAGTTGAAGATTGCAAAAGAAGTGCAGGCGGATTGCTATGCCGGTGTCTGGGCCGCGCAGCATAAAGACCTTCTGACAGGCGATAAGCTGGAAGCCGGGTTGCGCGCCGCGCATCGGGTGGCGGACTATAGCTTGCCCAAATCGGGGTCGGGCCACCTTGTGCCGGAACAGTTTTCGCTTGGGTCTCTGACGGAAAGGCTGGCCTGGCTACGGCGCGGGCTTCAAGCCGCTGATCCGGATAAGTGCGACCCCTTTCCCACAATCAGGATCAACACATGAGAATTGGTGTCCTTGCCCCCTCTTGCCAACTGGACCCGGGTATTGCTGACCAATTGCCCGTGTTGGCGCGCAAAGCCTATGGCCAAGACGCGCCAGACTTTGTCATCCACCCCCAATGTTTTTTGAGCGCGGGGCATTTTGCCGGGCCAGATGCCGCGCGGGCCGATGCCTTTGTGGCGTTCGCTAATGACCCGTCTATCGATGCCATCTGGTTTGCGCGCGGCGGATATGGTGCGTGCCGCATTGCAGAGCTTGCGCTGCCGCGATTGACCTCTGCGGCGGGCGACAAAAGCTATCTAGGCTATAGCGATGCCGGATTTCTGCTTGCTGGGCTTTATGCCAAGGGGATCGGCCGGGTCGCACACGGCCCCATGCTCAGTGACCTGAAACGCGCAGGCGGAGAGGCCGCCGTCTTGCGCGGCCTATCTTGGCTCATGAACCCAGAGCAGAGCGCGGGAAGCCAAAAGCACGCGGCCTTCAACCTGACGATCCTCAGCCAAGTTTTGGGAACTGCGCTGCAGCCCGATCTGTCGGACCATGTTCTGATGATCGAAGAGGTTGGCGAATATATGGATCGCATCGACCGCAGCCTGTTTCATGTGACGTCAAACCCCGGCATCCGCAAAATCGCTGGCTTGATGCTGGGTCGGTGCAGCGATGTGCCCGATAACGATCCCGATTTTGTGCTGACGGAAGAAGAGGTGGCGCGCCATTGGTGTGCGCAATCTGGCATCCCCTATCTCGGCCGTGCCGATATCGGCCATGATGCCGATAATCAGGTCGTGCCCTTCGGCTGAACCGCGCAAAGAAAAAGGGCGCTGGCCGGATGACCAACGCCCTTTGAAAGTCTCAGGAAAAGTCCTTAGCGGAACTTCACCGCCACATAGCGCGGCGGCATATTGGCCCGCTGCACATAGAGCAGAACATTGGATCGGCTGGCCTTCTTGGCGGCGGCCAAAATCTCGCTCAACTCGGCCGGGTTGGTTGTTGGCTGCTGGTTTGCGGTTAAAATAATGTCGCCGCGGCGCAACCCCTTGGCGGCAGAATCGCTGTCTGGGTCGACCGCGCTCACCACAACGCCGCGTGGCACAATGGCCAGGCCAAGTTGACGTCCGATTTCCGGCGTCAGCGCCTGAACCGCCAGACCAATTGATCCGCGCGTTGCATTTTCGGTGCTTTTCTCATCTTCGGGGTCAAGGCCCGGTTCCCCATTGCCAATGGCTGCCAGCCTATCTTCTGGCGGGCGTTCCCCCAGCACAGCTGTAAAGGTCATGCGCTTGCCATTGCGGATCACTTCAATGGGCACGCGCGCCCCCACGCTTTGGCTGGCAATGATGAAGGATAGGGTCTGGTCGGGCGTCACATCGCGGCCCGCCACGCGGACAACGACATCGCCTTCGCGAATGCCCGCCTTGGCGGCGGCTTCATTCGGCTCAACCCGGGCAATCAACTCACCCTGATTTTTGGCAAGGCCAAGCGCATCTGCTGCGCCTTCATCAAGCGGCTGAATACCAACGCCCAGATAGCCGCGTTTCACCTTGCCACCGGATTTCAGCGTCTCGATAATCGGGGCGGCGACTTCAGATGGAATGGCAAAGCCAATGCCGACATTGCCCCCGGTGGGGGAGAAGATCGCCGTGTTAATGCCGACAACATTGCCGTTCATGTCGAACATCGGGCCACCCGAATTGCCCTGATTGATGGAGGCATCGGTCTGAATATAGCGGTCGGACGGGCCGGATCCGATATTGCGGTGCAGGGCAGATACAATCCCCGCCGTTACGGTGCCGCCAAGGCCATAGGGGTTGCCAATGGCCACCACCCAATCGCCAACGCGCGTCTGGGCGCTGTCCCCGAAGCGGACAAAGGGAAGGTTCTTTCCCTCAATTTTAAGCACGGCCAGATCAGAGGCTGGGTCTCGGCCAATCAGCTTTGCTGTATATTCGGTGCGATCGGGGAAGGTGACTGTGATGGAGCTGACCGCTGCCCCGCGTTCTCCCGGAGAGACAACATGGTTATTCGTGACAATATAGCCATCGGCCGACACCACAAAGCCTGAGCCGAGCGACTGGGCCTCTCGCGTCACAGGGCGGCCCTGACCACCGCCGAACAAATCGGCAAAGGGTGTGCCCGCAAAAGGATTATTCCCGGCGACCTGTACTTTCTGGCGCGTCGAAATATTGACGACGGCAGGCTGGAGACGGGCGGCCAGATCAGCAAAGCTCATCGGCGCGCCGGGGCGCGGGGCTGTGGTTGCTGTTACCGCACCTGGTTCATTCTGAGCCGTCTGGGAAGCGGCGGGAGATTGCAGTGCGAGTGTTGCGGTCGTGCCGCCCAAAAGCAGCGCCGCAGTCATGGCATAGGCATAGCGCACGTTGGAAAGCCTCCTCTTAAATTGTCTTAAATCAATCGACTAAATTGCAACTGCAGCCGCCGGGATGAACCGAAATTGAACAACCCGGCGCACTGCAATTCGATTTATCGTCCGCCTCTAAACTCGCGCAGATACTCATTGTTCGGCGACAGGATCAGAGTGGTCGAGCCTTCGGGCTTTGTGCCATCGACGCCAAAGGTGCTGCGATAGGACTGCATAGCCCGGTAGAAATTGTAAAATCCGGGGTCCTTGCCGAACGAGGCGGAATAGATGCTCGCGGCCTCTGCATCGGCATTGGCCCGAATAATCTGGGCCTGCTTCCATCCTTCTGCGCGCTTTGTTGCGGCTTCTTGCTGACGCGCGGTGCGCATCCGCTGGAAGGCGGATTCCAGAGCGGCGCCCTTGGGCAGATCCGCGCGCTTAATACGCACGTCGATGATCTCTGCCCCATATTGGCGCGCCTGACGGTTCAGCCCATCGCGGATATTCTGCATCACCTTGCCGCGTTCTGGGCTGAGCATTGCGGCAAAGGGTTCCTTGCCCAGCTCATTGCGCAGCGATGATCCCAACAGGGGGCGCAAGGCATCGGCGAGACGCTCTTCTGTCCGCGCCGTCTTATACATTTTGAGCGGATCGGTGATGCGATACCGGGCAAAGGCATCGACTTGCAGACGCAGCTGGTCTGTCGCCAAGACTTCTTGCTCATCCATGCTGATCGATTGGACGCGCTTGTCGAGCCACTGAATTTTTTCAGCAAAAGGAATGCGAACAATCAAGCCAGCGCCGGTATTTCCGAAATTTTCGCCCGGCTTATAGGCGTTGATAATCCGCACGGGCTGGCCAAAGCGCACGACGACGCCTTGGCGCGTTTCCGGCACGAAGGAAAAGGTGGAGCCCAGCAAAATGATCAGCGCGAGCGCCAGAACGGCGAGCCCGACGGGGTTGCGCAACAGACGGTCCATTAGCGTTCTCCCTGTGCGGCTGGCGCTGGCGGCTCAGTCACCCGACGTGCTGTTGGCGGGAGGGGGAGATAGGTCACGTTATTGGAATTCTCGACAATCGTCTTATCCAGCTTGCCCAAGACCTGCTCCATGGTTTCATAATACATGCGGCGGCGTGTGACGACGGGCGACAGCTTGTACTGCGCATAGACTTTGTCAAAGGCTTGGGCTTCTCCCAAGGCACGTTGCGTGACTTGCTGCGAATAGGTGTTGGCCTGATTGAGCATGGACTGCGCTTCTTGTTGGGCGGCCGTCACATCCTTAAACGCGTCCATCACCGGGCTTGGTGGATCAGCGCGCTTAATGGCAACGCCTTCAATCCGCACGCCAGACCGATAAGCTCCCAAAACAGAGCGCATCCGATTTTCGACATCGGCTTCAATCTGGCCACGTCTGGCCCCGATCGCGCCGTTGAGATCGACACGCGACACAGCGGCCCGCATCGCACTTTCGGCGACTTCCTTGATGGTGCCCTCCGGCTCGGCAAGCTGAAACTGAAACAGCTCGGGGTCGGCGATGCTCCAGCGACCAGAATATTCGTGATCGACGATATTCTGATCACCGGTCAGCACAAAGTTTTCAACGCCATCGCCCGCCGGCACATTGATCGTGCGGATTTCGGCCACGTTCATTTTGGCCACCCGCTCAATCGGGGCGGGCAATGTTAGGCCGATCCCAGAATTCAACGTGCGGGAATAGGCGCCAAAGAAAGTGACAACACCGCGTTCTTGCGGCGCGATGGCGTGGACGCTGGTAAACATAATCCAAAGACCGAGACTCGCGGCACCCGCCAAACGGATGATGGGCCAAGG
>JBJTAW010000119.1:0-4111 GCA_046091025.1 Chakrabartia sp.
GCTTCGATCCGCGCCTCGCTCGGCGGGGATTTGACCATCAGTGCCGCCGCCGTCTCTGCGCCTTTCAACGCGCGGATCATGTTGCGGCTGGCGATTTTCTCAAGGTCAGTCTTGCCATTAAGGACGGCATTGCGCAGGAGCAGTTTCAAACACGAAGATTCAGCAAAAGGCCCGCGTCATGACCATTGAAACCCTCTCCACCAATCGCAGCCATGGCGGAACGCAAGGCGTGTATAAGCACACCTCCAGCGCGACGGGGACAGAGATGACCTTTTCGGTCTTCGTGCCGGATCATGCGCCGGGCGCGAAGCTTCCCGTGGTTTGGTATCTGTCTGGCCTGACCTGCACCCATGTCAATGTTACGGAAAAGGGTGAGTTTCGGGCCGCCTGCGCCAAGCTTGGCCTGATCTTCGTCGCGCCCGATACTAGCCCGCGTGGCGAAGGTGTGGCGGACGATGCAGAGGCCGCTTATGATTTTGGCCTTGGCGCTGGATTTTACGTCAACGCCACGCAAGATCCCTTCGCTCCGCATTATCGGATGCGCGATTATATTGAGCGGGAACTGCCTGATCTTATCGCGGCCAATTTCCCCGTGGATAGCGCGCGTCAGGGCATTACGGGCCATTCCATGGGCGGGCATGGCGCGCTCACCATTGCGCTGCGCAACCCGGATCGCTTCAAAAGCGTCTCAGCCTTTGCACCCATTGTTTCTCCGCTCAACTGCCCCTGGGGGCATAAGGCGCTGACGGGCTATCTTGGCCCCGATCAAGCGGCTTGGGCTGAGTATGATGCCTGTGCCTTGATCGAAGGCGGTGCCCGCTTGCCTGACCTTTTGGTGGATCAGGGCGGGGCGGATAACTTCCTTGTGGAACAGCTCAAGCCAGAATTGCTCGAAGCTGCCTGTGCAAAAGCCGGGCAGAAGCTCACGCTGCGGATGCAGCCGGGCTATGACCATAGCTATTATTTCATCTCAAGCTTTATGGCCGATCATCTGCATTGGCATGCTGAGCGGCTTGGCTAACCAGCGATTCGGGTGCAGATTTCAGCTCTGGCATGACGACCAGTGAAAAGCTCTTCTTCGGCTTGAGATAGCGCTTTGCGAGCATTTGTAGATCGCGCGGTGTGATCTTGTCCAAGTCGCTTTGCCAGCGCAGTAAATTGGTGATGCGCACAGGTTCGCTGGTCGCGCCGGAGAGTTGGGTGAGCCAATAGCTGTTGCCCGTCGATGCCCGGCTGAGGCGCTGGCGCATCGGGCCGATGGCGCGTTGCAATTCATCTACTGAGACAGGGCGCGCCGCAAGGTCTGCGGCAATGGCGCGGGCGCGGGTGAAGAAAACATCCACAGCATCGGGCTTTACCTGCGCCAGAGCGGTAAAGCTTCCGCCTGATCGATAACCAAGCGGCCAGCTGCTGTCCACATCGGGGCTAGAGCTTGCGCCGTCGCCTTCGCGGAATTGTTCAAATAAGCGGTCGTTGAAAATGGCGGCCAGCATATCAAGTTGACGGCCTGTCCGGATGGTTTTGGACCCGGCACCCGTTGGCCATGACAAAAGGGCAATCGCCTGATCTGGGGACCCCTGATGCGTCAGGCGAAGGGGCGTGCCATTGGGTCGCGCCGTGCCGATGATATCGCCATTGGTGATCTTGAGAGCCTCTGGCCGAGGCGGCATGGCCCCAAAGCTGTCGAGCACGGCTTTGCGGGCGGCCTCTGGATCAAAATCCCCAAAAATGGACAGCTCAATTGGCCCCGTGGCCAAAATGCGGTCCCAAAAATCTCGGAAACTCTCCGGCGTGAGGGCATCTACCTCGCGTTCGTCAGGCGCTGCCCAGCGTTTATCTCCATCCCGTAAGATAGCACCAAGCTGGCGCGCAAGAACATCGCCGGGGGAGCTTGTCGCCGTTCGCAGTCCAAGCAGCATGGCGGCTCGCGCCCGTAAGACGGGGGCCGGGTCCCAGCCGGGATGCACAAATTTCGTCGCCATAAGCTTGAGCTGATCGGCCAGATCAGCCGGGCGGGTCATCGCCCGCATGAAATAGGCATCATCGCCCACTTCAACGCCGATGCTGATCTGCCGTCCGCTGGTGAGCCGGTCGAGCGTATCTTGCCCCAAATCGCCAATACCGGCTGCAGGCAAGGCACCGGCGGTCCAGATCGGCGTGATGCTATCCCGCGGCAGGCCAAGCCGACCCGTGCCAAATCGGGCCGAGACATAAATTCGGCCGGCCTCAGACGTGGAGCGCCCCAGCAAAACGCGCGTTCCGTTAGACAGGGTCAGCGTTTCGACCTCCACATTGAGCAGTGGCCCGGCACTCACAATTGTGCCTGGCGGGCCGAGGGCGGGCAGAATATCAAAGCTGATCGCCTTTTGATCCTGATCCGATCCAATCCCAGTCACGGGCTGCTTCAGCGCCTGTGCCAGCTGTGCTGCGCCATCGGGTTGAGGTGTCTGGCTGGAGAGCAGCGCGCGCGGGCCAATGCCGGAGAAGAGCCGCACCATCGCCTTTTGCACCTCAGCGGGCCCGAATTTGCCGATCATAGCTGTAAAGACATCTCGCGCCACCTCTGGGCTGGCGACAGTTTCGCGGATATTGACCGCTTCGATCAGGTCATCAGCCTGTTTGGCGCTGGCTTCGGCGCGGGCCGTTTCCACCTGAACGTCGAGTGCCGCCTTGAACTCGACTGCTTCCCGATCAATTTCTGATTGCTTGGGAGCACGGGCAATAGCGTCCGCAATAACGGCGCGGACATCCAGCAGCGCCTGTTGCCAATTCTCGCCCATGGGCAAGATTGACATGAAGCTGATATTGGCACTGCGCGCCACATCTTCCTGATCTATCGAGGCCTGCAAATAGCTGCCGCCCGCCCGGGCCCGCTGTTCAAGGCGGCGGTTGAGAATGCCAGTTGCTACAAGATCGATCAGTCGCCCTTGATTAAGCGCAATCGTGTCTGGCTGGGGTGTCCATGGGCGCATCCAAGCAAGGCTGACCAGAGTTGGCAATCCAGCCTCCACGACGACGCGCGTGTCCGGCTGACGCGCATCAGGCGCGCCAAAATCCACTTTGGGAAGTGGTGTGTTTTTGGGTTTGGCCCAATCTGCGAAATGACGGGCGATAATGTCGGTGAGCACATCCGGGTCGGCATCGCCGGATATGGCGATCACCGTCGTGTCGGGGCGATACCAGCGATCATGGAACGCACGCAGCGTGCCTGCTCTTGCCTTGGCAAGCGCCGCCGCTGTGCCAATGGGCGGGCGGTCCGCCAGCCTTTGACCGGCAAAAAAGAGCTGCGTTGTCGCATCGCTCAGCCGGACTTGCGCGCCATCGCGTTCCCGGGCTTCGGCCATCACGGTGCGGCGTTCGGCCTCCACCTCTGCCTCGGTGATGTTGGGCGCGGCCATCATGCCAGAGAGAATGCGCATGCTCTCATCCAACGCTTGGGGCGAGGCTTGAGGCAGGTCGAGGCGAAAGATGGTTTGTGTGGAGGTGGTGGCGGCATTGCTATCATTGCCAAATGTCGCACCAAGCCGCTGCCAGACCCGCTTTGCCTCCCCATCCGCGACATAGCGCGATCCGCGAAAGGCCAGATGCTCCAGAAAATGGGCGTATCCCCGCTCCTCCTCACTTTCCATCAATGACCCGGCATCAATAGCAACGCGGATGGAGACCTGACCCGGCGGCACGCCATTGCGGCGCACGGCATAGCGCAGGCCATTGGGGAGCTCCCCAAATTGCCAATTCTGATCGACCGGAATGTCGCTGTTGCGATAGAGCCAAGGGACGGCGCTCTCGGTTCGCGCCTTAGCGGCCGGGGCCGGGGTTTGCGCATGAAGGGGGGCGGCCAGCAGCAGTGACAGGCTTGTGGCTAGGCCAGTTGCCAAGCGCAGATAAGGAAAGGACATGGGCAAATGCTATACCCCGGCACAAGAGGACGCCACTGAAAAAGGCGGCGGGCGGATATTGCGAGGCCTTCATGCTTTTGCTGGCATCCTCTGCTGTCACAGGGTAGCGCATCCCTATGCCCAAGACGCCCTTTACTGGCCTGCCCACGCGCAAGCAGATCCTTGACTTCATTGCCCAATCGGATGCTCCGGCGGGCAAGCGGGAAATTGCC
>JBJTAW010000120.1:0-3171 GCA_046091025.1 Chakrabartia sp.
ACCTGCTGATGCGTGATGCGCCCCGCCTGCTCGATATTGACGACACGATCGATGTTTCCCCGCAGGAGTTGCGGGACCGGGCCATGGCGGCCGAGGATGCTGCCCGCGCCGTCACGGGCGTGACCAATAGCGAAGGGGGCAGCGCCAGCGCAGGCCGGGCCGTTATTGCACTGGCAACCAGCACCGGCTTTTCGAGCGGCTATTCCGGATCCAGCCATGGCGTGTCCGCCAGCGTCCTTGCAGGCGAAGGCGCGGGGATGCAGCGCGATTATAGCTATCACTCTGTGCGCCATTTGGGCGATCTAGACGATGCAGCGCTGATTGGCCGGGAGGCAGGCGAACGCGCCGTTGCCCGGCTCAACCCCGTGCGGCTCAAAAGCGGGCCGATGACAATCGTCTTTGATCCGCGCATTGGCGGCAGCCTTGTCGGCCATTTGCTCGGCGCGATCACGGGTGGGGCCATTGCCCGCAAGACGAGCTTCTTGCTCGACGCGCTTGAAACAGAGCTGTTCAAAAGTGGCATCACCATTATCGACGACCCGCATCGGCTGCGCGGCCTGCGATCCCGCCCCTTTGACGGGGAAGGCCTGCCGACCAGCCGCCGAGCCATTATTGATCAGGGTGTGCTGACGGGCTGGTTGCTCGACTCTGCCTCGGCGCGCCAGCTTGGGCTCACCCCCACGGGCCATGCCTCCAGAGGTGTTGGCGGCCCGCCAGGTGCCGGGACAAGCAATGTCCATATGGAGCCGGGGACACTTTCTCCCGCCGAACTAATGGCCGACATCAAGGAAGGCCTTTATGTCACTGACTTGATCGGTCAGGGCGTCAATGGCTTGACGGGCGATTATAGTCGCGGCGCGTCCGGCTTTGTCATCCGCAATGGCCAATTGGCAGAGGCCGTTGCCGAAGTGACGATTGCAGGCAACCTCAAAGACATGTTCCGCACACTAACCCCGGCCAATAATCTGACCTTCCGCTATGGCACCAATGTTCCCACATTGCGCGTCGATGGCATGACCCTTGCCGGGGATTGATCTGAACCGATGACAGACCCTCGTCTCGATGCCCTTAGCGCCATTGCCAAAGAGGCCGGCCAAATCGCGCTGGCCCGTTTTCGGGGGGATTTTGAACAATGGGAAAAAGCCACCGGCAATCCGGTCATCGAAGTTGACTTGGCCGTTGATCATTTCTTGAAAGGCGCCCTGCGCGATCTGGATCCAGAGGCAGGCTGGCTATCAGAAGAAACGGCGGACAATGCCGAACGCCTGTTGCTGCCCCGCGTCTGGGTGGTCGACCCAATTGATGGCACGCGAGATTATGTGCGGGGGCGCGACGGCTGGGCCGTCTCCATTGCGCTGGTCGAAGGGGGGCAGGCGACGCTTGCGGTTCTGGACGCCCCGGCCCGACAAGAACATTGGCACGCTGCGCGCCGATTTGGCGCATGGCGCAATGATCTGCCGATCACTGCCAGCACCAAGGCCGAACTCGCTGGCGCGCGCGTGCCCGCCGATGTGCTCCCCAAACTGGATACGGACCTGCAAACCGTTGCCAAACCCAATTCCATCGCGCTGCGCATCGCGATGGTGGCGGCGGATGTAGCAGATTTGGTTGCGGCCCTGCGCTGGGGCCATGAATGGGATATTGCGGCTGCCGCGCTCTTGGCCGAAGAAGCGGGTGGCATCGTGACCGACGCGCATGGGCGGCCCTTGCGGTTCAATTCCACCAAGGGGGAAGCCTTTGGCGTTTTGGCAACCAGCCAAGCGCTGCACCCAGCCGCCGTCGCCCGGCTTCAGGATCGCGCCAAAACCCTGTCTATCCGGTAATCTATCCCGATAAGGTGGCCCGACAAATGGCCTTGATCAGGCCTTAAGCCAATCGGCGATTTTCGCTGCAATATTATGAAAGGCCTGCGCCTCTGGTCCGTTTCCGGCAGCGGGCGGGCGGCCTGCATCAGAGGCTTCACGGATCGCTATGGTCAAGGGGATACGACCCAAAAACGGCACGCCCAATGTGCGCGCAGCGGCTTCCGCCCCGCCCGATCCAAAAGGATCAGATACTTCGCCGCAATGGGGGCAGACATAGCCCGCCATATTCTCAATCAAGCCGATGATCGGCACATCCGCCGATCGGAAGAAATCCATCGCGCGTGTCGCATCAATCAGCGCCAAATCTTGCGGCGTTGAGACAATCACTGCGCCTACTGGCTTGTGCTTTTGCACCATCGACAGCTGCACATCGCCCGTACCCGGTGGCAAATCGGCCACCAACAAATCAACATCCCCCCATTCGGCATCGATCAGCTGGACAAGCGCATTTCCAGCCATCGGCCCACGCCAAGCAATGGCCTGCCCCGGCTGAACCAGATGACCCATGGACAGCAAGGGAATGCCAATGCCGGTGTCCACAGGGATCAGCTTTTGACCCTGCGCCTGCGGCTTCTGCCCCTCGCTGGATGTCAACACGGGTTGGGACGGGCCATAAATATCGCCATCGACAAGCCCGGTCGTAAACCCTGCGCGTTTAAGCGCGACGGCCAGATTGGTGGACACGGTCGACTTGCCGACGCCCCCTTTGCCGCTGGCCACCGCAATCATGCGGCGCACGGGCTTTTCGCTGGTCATGGCAATGCGCACCTCGGAGACACCGGGCAGCGCCTTGAGCGTTGCCTCAACTTCCGCATTCAGCGCGTCACGAGCCGCAAGCGACAATCCGGTCACATCGAGAATCAGGCCGGCGCGACCATCAGCCAAACGCGGGGCCGTTGCCCGGCCAGAACTCAGCAGGCCGCCCTGCACGGCGGGATCGGAAATGGCGTCGAGACACGCCTTCATGTGTTCAAGATCAGACATGAACGCGATTTAGGCGGAGAATCGATCTGTGCCACTGTTTTTCGTTCAAACCTCATCCTATATGTATTTTCATGAGCAAAACGACAGGCTGGCGAGCGCGCGCGATCGCGCTGATGACGGAAACAGGCGGACCATGGGGCAATCGCGGCAGCGGTGGCTCTGGCGGGGGCGGATCAGGGGGCAATGGCCCCAAAAATCCTTGGTCCCTGCCCCCCGGTGGCGGGCGTCCGAGCGGCGGTGGCCCTTCCCCTATGGATGAAATCAGCCGTCGTTTGCGCGATCAAGTTGGAGGCGGCGGGGGCGGAACGCCGTGGCCCATCAG
>JBJTAW010000121.1:0-6651 GCA_046091025.1 Chakrabartia sp.
GCCGTAACGCTTTGCGCTTTTTGCCCAACGGTCTTGAGCAAATGGCCATAAGACATCCAGATTTTGTGCTGACGGGGAAAGCGGTCCAGCAATGACCCATAAAGTTCAATCGGTTCCTCATAGTCACCAAGTCGGCCTTTGGCAGCGGCCTTCAGGCTGTCATGCGCAACATCATTGGGGCTGATCGCCGCCAAGGTTTCCAGCTCTGCAATCGCTTCTTCCGCGCGGTTTTGACGATAAAGAACAATGGCCAGATTGGAGCGTGCGGGCACAAAATTGGGGGCAAGTTCAATCGCCCGGCGCAGCAGCGCTTCTGCATCTTTCATCCGGCCGATCCGCCCGGCAAGTTCCGCCAGCATGCGGATGGCGGCCACGTCAAAGGGATCCGCCTTTAGATGCTGACGCAAAAGCGGCTCTGCATCATGCAGCCGATTTTCGTTCATCGCCATGGCCGCTTGCAGCAACATGGGGTTTTGCAGTTGGCGCGAGAAATCGGGCTGAACCGGGGACCGTGTTGTCATGTCAGACACGCTCCGCCTTGGTCACGGCGTCTGCGGCCCTTAAGGCTGCCACGATGCGGGTGAGATGTTGCAAATCACGCACCTCCAGATCGACGATAAAGCTGTGAAAGCTGGTATCGCGATTTTCCATTTTTAGATTGAGGATATTCGCCTCATTCGCGCCAAAAATCCCAGCGACAACGGCAAGAGACCCCGGCTGATTCCGGACAACAACATGAAGCCGGGCAGCACCCCCATCAGACCCATCGCCCCATGCCAGATCAAGCCAGTCTGCATCCGCGCCATCGGCAAGGCTGGGGCAATCAATCACATGTACCTCAATCGCTTCATCGGGCCGCCGCAGGCCGACAATCCGATCCCCCGGAACGGGTCGACAACATTCGGCCAGATCAAAGGCAACACCGGGACGCAAGCCGCGAATGGAGACGGCCTCACGCTGACCCAATGCCTTGCCATTCGCCTTGGTCGTGCTGCCGGGCATCAAAGCTTCCATCAATTGTGCATCGCTGATCGATTGGCGGGCAATGGCCGTCATCAGCGTATCTTCATCCTTCATCTTCAGCCGCTTAAGCGCGTCGGCCAACGCCTTGAGGCCCAGCTTGTTCGGCAAGCGCGCGACAATTTCATCGTAAATACCCCGGCCCAGCGCAATCAGCTCATCCTCTCCTTTATTGCGGACAAAGCGACGGATGGCGGCGCGCGCCTTTCCGGTCACCGCAAAGCCAAGCCAAGCGGATTGCGGCTCTTGCGCCTTGGATTTGAGAATCTCGACCTGATCGCCATTTTCAATAGGCGTGCGCAGCGGCACGACCCGGCCATTGACCTTTGCCCCCACCGCTTGATCGCCCAAATTGGTGTGGATGGCATAGGCAAAATCCACGGGCGTTGCGCCCTTGGGCAGCTGAATCAATTCCCCCTTGGGCGTGAAGGCGAAGATGCGATCCTGATACATCGCCATGCGCGTATGTTCGAGCAACTCTTCCGGGCTTTGCGCATGATCCAGAATTTCGACCAGATCCTGAATCCAGGCGGTCTGGGCAACAGTTTCTGCAATATCGGCTTTATAAGCCCAATGGGCGGCAAAGCCATATTCGGCCTGGGCGTGCATATCCCGACTGCGCAGCTGAATTTCGATCCGTACCTTCTCATTATGAATGACCGAGGTGTGGAGCGATCGATAGCCATTGCGCTTGGGCGTGGAGATATAATCCTTAAACCGCCCCGGAACCATTGGCCAACGCTGATGGATCACGCCCAGCGCCCGATAACAGGCCTCTGCATCCGGCAGGATAGCGCGAAAGGCCATGACATCCGACAATTGTTCAAAGCTGATATGGCGCTCCGCCATTTTGCGCCAAATCGAAAAGGGGTGCTTTTCGCGGCCCGTCACATCGGCCTCAATGCCCGCGCGCGACAGTAGCATTTTGATGCCAGAACCAATCCGCGCAATCCGATCTCCGCCGCCGTCCTGCAATTGCTGCAACCGCTTGGTGATGGAACTAAAGGCTTCTGGCTCCAGCTCTCGAAAGGCGAGCGTCTGCATCTCCTTCATGAATTCATACATGCCGATGCGTTCCGCAAGCGGCGCGTAAACATCCATGGTTTCGCGGGCGATCCGGCGGCGCTTCTCCTCATTCTTGATGAAGTGGAGCGTGCGCATATTGTGCAGCCGATCCGCAAGCTTGACCAAAAGCACGCGAATATCATCCGACATGGCGAGCAAGAATTTGCGCAGATTTTCCGCTGCGCGTTCATTCTCAGTCAGCGCCTCAATCTTGGACAATTTGGTGACGCCATCGACAAGCCGCGCGACATTGGCACCGAAAAGTTTTTCAATTTGTTCCGGCGTCGCCAGCGTATCTTCAATCGTATCATGCAGGATGGCCGTGGCGATGGTTTCATCATCCAGCTTGAGATCGGTCAGCAATCCGGCGACTTCAATCGGGTGGCTGAAATAGGAATCACCCGAGGCGCGCAGCTGTGTGCCATGCGCCTTCATGGAAAACACATAGGCCTTGTTCAGCAGATCCTCATCCGCTTCCGGGTCATAACCTTTGACCTTTTCGACAAGTTCATATTGACGCAGCATAGTCTTTATGTGGCGGACCAAGGGGCTAGAGTGCAAGGGGAAACCGGGTTGTCCCGCCATTGCGCAGCGCGAGAGGGGCGGCTAGGGCGCTCAAAAAGGTCGCAAGGGGGATCCAGATGGTCAATGCGCATATTCCGGTCATTTCAGCGACCGGGCTTTTCACGCCGCCCGACAGCATTACTAATGAAGAGCTGGTCGCCAGCTTCAACAGCTATGTGGAACAGCATAATGCCGCCCATGCGCAAGACATTGCCGCTGGCACGTTAGAGCCGCTTCAGCCCAGCTCGGTTGAATTCATCGAGAAGGCAAGCGGCATCAAGGCGCGCCATGTTGTCTCTAAAGCGCCGATCCTCGACACGCAGACCATGTGCCCGCGCCTACCCGAACGGCCGAATCAAGAGCTGTCCATCTTGGCCGAGATTGGCGTGGCCGCAGCCCGCGACGCGCTGGCCCGCGCCGGGCGGGACGCAAAGGATGTGGATGCGGTTTTGTGCGCCTGTTCCAATTTGCAGCGCGCTTATCCGGCGATCGCGATTGAAATTCAGGATGCGCTGGGCATTGAAGGCTTTGGCTTTGACATGAATGTCGCCTGTTCCTCGGCGACATTCGGCATTCAAACCGCCGCCGATTTCATCCGCGCAGGTCATGCCCGTTCGGTCTTGGTCGTGAACCCGGAAATTTGTTCGGGCCATCTCAACTGGCGCGACCGCGACAGCCATTTCATCTTTGGCGACGTGGCAACGGCCATATTGGTTGAAGAAAAATCGATCGCCCCTGCTGGCCATTGGGATATTTTGGGAACCAAGCTGAAGACCCAATTTTCCAATAACATCCGCAATAATTTTGGCTTTCTGAACCGCACATCGCCCGAAACCCGCGATGCGCGCGACAAATTGTTCGTTCAAGAAGGGCGCAAGGTTTTCAAGGAAGTGGTGCCAATGGTTGCCGAGATGATCAATGATCAGCTTGGGCAGCTTGGCCTGACCTCACAAGAGCTGCGCCGCATGTGGCTGCATCAGGCCAATACCGGCATGAACCGTCTGATCGCGACCAAGGTTCTCGGTCATGAGCCAGAGGCGGACGAAAGCCCGACCGTGCTCGATACCTATGCCAACACCTCCTCCGCCGGATCGATCATCGCCTTTCACAAGCATAGCGATGATTTTAAGGCGGGTGAAACAGGCCTGATCTGCTCTTTTGGGGCGGGTTATTCGGCAGGCACGGTTTTTGTGCGGAAATCCGCTTGATCGCAGGGCGCTTCATGCCCACATACAGACCATGCTGATCGAAACTGAATCCACGCCGAACCCGGCGACGCTGAAATTCCTGCCCGGCCGTCCGGTCATGAATTCTGGCACCCGCGACTTTGCCTCCCCTGAAGAGGCAGAGGCTTCTCCTTTGGCAGAGGCCTTGTTCAATTTGGGCGATGTCGAAGGCGTGTTTTTCGGCCGAGATTTTATCTCTGTCACTGCAGCACCGGGTGTATCCTGGCCGCAACTCAAGCCCGATGTATTGTCCCTTTTGCTCGATCATTTTGCGGCCAATATGCCGCTGTTCAAGCCTGCAACCGCCAGCTTTTCTGTACCCGCAGAAGATGCCGCTATCGCCGAAGATCCGGCCGATGTGGATATCATCGTTCAAATCAAAGAGCTGATCGAAACGCGCGTCCGCCCGGCCGTTGCCAATGACGGCGGCGATATTGTGTATCGCGGCTTTGACAAAGGGCGCGTCTATCTGAAAATGCAGGGGGCGTGTGCCGGATGTCCCTCGTCTTCCGCGACCCTCAAAAATGGGATTGAGCAGTTGCTCAAACATTATGTGCCGGAAGTGACCGAGGTTCTTGCCGTCTAAGGACAGCCAATAGGGGGAATATTTTATGGCCCAGCCGCTCAACCCGGCCGCTCTTGATCAGCTTTTCCGCGAAGCACGATCCTATAATGGCTATTTGGATAAGCCTGTCAGCCAAGACCAGATGGATGCCATTTGGGAGCTGATGAAATATGGCCCCACCTCTGCCAACGCGCTGCCCGCCCGGCTTATCTGGTGCGCAAGCGACGCGGCAAAGGAGAAGCTGGCAGGCCTCACCATGCCTTCCAATGGCGACAAGATCCGCTCTGCCCCCGTTTCAGTCATCATCGGGATGGATTTAGAATTTTACGAAGCCCTGCCCGAGCTTTTCCCCCATGCTGATGCGCGCAGCTGGTGTGTGGGCAATGATGCCGCGATTTCGGCAACCGCGTTTCGCAACTCCTCGTTGCAAGGGGCCTATTTCATCATGGCCGCCCGCGCACTGTGCCTAGCTACGGGGCCCATGTCCGGCTTTTCAAATGAAGCGGTGGACGATGCTTTTTTTGCCGGAACCAAGGTGAAGTCCAATTTTATTTCCACCCTTGGCTATGGCGATCCGGCGACGATCTTTGATCGGTCGCCGCGCCCCGGCTTTGACCGCTTCAATACCATTGTCTGAAGCGCCGCTTCATGTGGGGATTGAAACGGCGACCACCGCCTGTTCGGTGGCGCTGTTAAGAGGCGATATCGTCGTCGCCCATGCGCATGAAGAAGGTGCGCGCGGCCATGCCGAGCATCTCATCCCCATGATTGCAACCTTGCCAGAGGGCGGCCGGGCAGATGTCATTTTGGTCAATTGCGGCCCGGGCAGCTTTACCGGTGTGCGCGTTGGCCTAGCTGCGGCACGGGCCTTGGGCCTTGCTTGGGGCGTACCGGTTCAGGGCTATTCGACGCATGCCCTGCTCGCCGCCCGTCTGTTTGAAGACCAGCCCAGCCTGGCCAAAACCCTGATCGTTATTCAAGGCGGGCATGGGGAAGTCTTCATCCAAAGCTATGCCGCCCGACCGCTGGTGGCGCTGAACGATCTGGCCTCCTGCGTGCCGGAGACCGTCCCTTTTCAGGACGTTGCCGCTGGGTCCGCCGCCGGGCGCATTGCCTGTGATCAGGCAGTGATGATTGGCCCGGATGCGCGGGATGCGCGCTTACTGCCCAGCGAAATGCGCACCCTGGCCCCAAGCCCGATTTATGGACGCGCGCCAGATGCCAAGCCAAATCCATGACCGACACACCCTATATTCGTGAAGGCAACATCCGCACGATAGAAGAAATTATGCCGGTCATGCAGACCGCCTTTGACCCAGCATTTGGTGAAGCCTGGACAGCCGATCAAAGCGCAGGATTTCTGACACTCCCCGGCAGCATCCTGTTCGTCTCTGACGCAAACAACATCGTCAGCGGTTTCGCATTGGCGCGCTATGTCTTTGAAGAAGCAGAACTTCTTTTGATAGCTGTTCATCCGGACCATCAAGGTCAAGGGATTGGGAAACTGTTGATAAGAAAAATAATTGACTGGTCTAAAAACAATGGCGTCAAAACCTTGTTTCTTGAAGTTAGATCGGAAAATCAAGCACTTGAGCTTTATTTGCATTCTGGCTTTGTCAAAATTGGCACACGAAAAGACTATTATCGTGGTCAGAGCGGAGAATATCATGACGCAATAACTTTGCGACTTGATATTAATGTGTAAATATAATTAAACAGCCTAATGCAGAGTTTTATTTTCTACTCTCAGACTAAAGCATCTGCTTATATCGCCGACGACATCACGCCTCGCCCGGTCGTGTCGTTCAACGCACGGGGATAAATAATGGATGGCATTATGGATAAGAACGAGACTTTGATCACGTTGACCGCAGATATTGTTGCCGCGCATGTCAGCAATAACTCTGTCGCGGTTGCCGATTTGCCAACGCTGATTGCCATTGTGCATAACGCACTGGCCGGGCTTGGCACGACGGAACAGCCTGTTGCAGCAAAGCAAGAACCGGCCGTATCTGTCCGGGCTTCGATCAAAGCTGATTACATCATCTGTTTGGAAGACGGAAAAAAGCTAAAAATGCTCAAGCGTCATTTAATGTCACATTATGGCATGACGCCGGATGAGTATCGCGAAAAGTGGGGGCTGCCCAAGGATTATCCGATGGTCGCGCCGAATTATGCCGAGCAACGCCGGGGCCTTGCTGTTAAAATTGG
>JBJTAW010000122.1:0-6603 GCA_046091025.1 Chakrabartia sp.
AATGACAACTAGGCTTGCGCGCGGGACAGCGGCCATCCCCTTTGACGTCAGCATCAACGTCAACAGCATCAGGATTTCCTGCCCCAGCGTCAGATCAATGCCATAGGCCTGCGCGATGAAGATCGTCGCGAAGGTCATGTACATCATCGAGCCATCCAGATTGAAGGAATAGCCGAGCGGAAGAACGAAGCTGCCAATCCGGCGCGGCACGCCAAAGCGATCCAGCGCGTCAAGCGTGCGGGGGAAGGCGGCTTCTGAGGAAGCGGTTGAGAAGGCCACCAGCAAAGGTTCCCGAATATAACGGATCAGGCCAAGGGCGCGTGCGCCCACAACCAGAAAGGCCGATCCCAAGAGGAGACCCCATAGGATCGCCAGACCCAGATAGAAGGTCGCAATAAATTCCAGATATTTGACGAGAATGCCCAGACCTTCTTCCGCAATCACGGCAGCGACCGCTGCAAAAACGGCGAATGGCGCAAAGCGCATCACATAGCCCGTCACCACCAGCATGACTTCGACGAGCGCATCCACGCCGCGGATGATGGGGGCGGCTTTCTCGCCAATGGCGGTCATGGCGACGCCGAAGAAGACGGAAAAGACGACGATCTGAAGGATCGTGTTCGTCGCCATCGCATCCACGATGGACATGGGGATGATGTCGCCGACGAATTTCTTGGCATCAAAGCTGGCCTGGGCCACACCTGCATCCGCTGTCGCCGGGGGCAGCGCCAGCCCGATCCCAACGCCCGGCTGAAACAAGTTCACCAACACCAGGCCCAGCGAGAGCGACACAATGCTCGCGCCCAAAAACCAGAGAATGGATCGAAGGCCGACCCGGCCCAAGGCCGCCGTGTCCCCCATATGCGCGATGCCGCCCACCAAGGTACCAAACACCAATGGGGCAATGATCCTCTTGATCATCCGCAAAAAGGCAAAGGTCACCAGACCCAGATATTTTGCAATTTCGGTGATCGTTTCCGGCGATGCCACTGCGTTGATGATGGCCCCAATAATGATGCCCAACACCAAAGCTATGCCAATATACAGCGTCAACCGCTTGGCCATGTCGGAAACTCCCCCGTGAATTTATTTCATGATACTGGACGCGATCGCTGCCCTTACGTCAAGGGTCCGTCATCTGGGTCAGCCAATGGTCAGTGGAAACTCAGCCGCTGATCCGAAATTTCGATCCGCGCCGGAACCTTGGCAATCTCATCTCCATCCGCCTGAACAGGCAAATCTGCATCGCCATGAACATCAAATGCTGTGCATTCAAAACTCAGAACATTTGCGCTATCAGTGATGGAGCGTCCCCGCACAAGCGCGAGTACGAAGCGGATAAACTCAAGTCGAGAAGCCGATTTCAACGCAACCACATGGAGCATCGGCGCTGTCCGTCGTGCATCGGGGGCAAAGCTATAGGGCCCAGCAAAATAGGTACCCTTGGCAATATAGACTGCTTCACACCGATGCTCTTGGCCATCGATGATCAGCGTCAATTGGGATCGTTTCCAACGGGGCAGCATCCCCAGCATGGCCATGCCATAAGCATAGCGGCCGATGCGCGATTTGAGCCGAAGCGAGACAGTGGCAACAGCGCGTGAATCTGGCCCGATGCTGGCGCAGGCGAGAAACACATGTCCATTGATGCTGGCCGGGACGTGGAGCTGTTCTTGCGGGCACGCCATCACGGTCTTCGCAAAGGCCTCTGGCGATGTTGGGCCACCTTGTTCTAGATGCAGCAGGTTGACCGTTCCCATTGGGAAACAGGCAATTGGAATGGTCTTTCGACTGGCGAGTGCTGCAATGGCGACGTGCCGCAATGTGCCATCTCCGCCGGCCACAACGATCAGGCTCGCCTCTTTGGCAATTTTCGCGTCGCGGCCGGGCCCGCAATGCGTGAGCGTCACCTTGGCGCCTTGGCGCGAAAAGGCATCGCGCAGCGCCTCTATTTTCGCTGCGCGATAGCTGCCCGCATCGGGGTTGGTGATCAATTGGACATGGGCGGTCATGGTCAGGCGCTCAATCGATCCACGAGCCGCAGCGCAAAGGTCGACAGGCTGTCATCCCGCGCGCCCATGATGACAATCCGATCGCCGGGCAAAGCCTGGTCCGCCAACCAATCTCCACAGGCATCGCGCTCTGGCAGATGCGTCGCTTTGCGGCCCGCCGCGACAACGCCCTCAACAATTTGCGCACTTCCCACAGATCGGTCGACTGTGCCGCCAAAATAGACGGGATCGCACAGGATCAGGGCGTCTTGCGCCACCATTTCGCGGGCGAAAGTCGCAATCAACTCATGGCCCATTTGCTTGAGCGGGCCATAGCCGTGCGGTTGAAAGAAGATCAGCAGACGCCCGGCAAAGGCATGAAGCGTGCGCAGCGTGGCTGTGATTTTATCTGGGTGATGGCCGAAATCGTCAAAGACCGTCACACCCTTCGCAGAGCCCACGACTTCCAGCCTACGCCGAAGGCCGGCAAAGCCCGAAATCGCCCGTGCTGCATCTGCCAGATCAAGGCCTGCCGCTTGCGCGGCTGCCAGCGCCGCCAAGGCATTGGACACATTATGCTTGCCCGGCACTTGCAATGAAACAGAGTGGCCGTTGACCGTAAAGTCCACGCCATCTGGACGTTCCACTATGTCGTGCGCCATCAGGTCGGCAGGAACCTCGCCCAATGAATAAGTGATTGCATTGGCGCGGGGAAAGCGGGCAACTTCATCATTATCAAGATTGAGCACCGCGACGCGGGCCTTGGCGGTGAAGGCCCCAAATAGGTCGCGCAGTTCCTCCATGGATTTATGGTCGAGCGCGATATTGTTGAGGACGGCAATATCCGCGGCATAGAGCGCGATCGAACCGTCGCTTTCGTCCACTTCGCTGATAAAGGCATCGCCTTCCCCTACGAGCGCGCTGGCAAAGGGCGCGTCGGGGCTCGCAAAGTTCTTCATCACCGCGCCGTTCATCACGGTTGGGTCGCGGCCCAGGGCATGGAAGATCCAGCCGATCATGCCCGTCACGGTGGATTTGCCGCTGGTTCCGCCAACGGCAATGCCCATGGGAGCCGCATTGAACAGTTCAGCCAGAAGATCCGCCCGGCGCAATCGCTGTGCCCCGACCTGATTGGCGGCGACGATGTCGGGCACAGTGTCTTCAACTGCGGTGGAAGCAACAATAATCTGGTCAGCATGCGTCACGCCGCTGCCATCTTGCGGGAAGAGCGCAATGCCGCGCGCGCGTAGCCAGTCAAATTTCGGCGCAGTGCGGCCCTGATCAAGCGACCGGTCAGAGCCCGCGACGCGATGCCCTTGCCCGGCCACGATCAAAGCAAGCGGCATCATGCCAGAGCCGCCAATGCCGCAGAAAAAATAATCCTTCACCGTCATTGGCGGCCCTTGCCAAGGCTGGCCGCCAATGTCGAGAGGTGTCGGGTCAGGCGCGCTCGACGGCGATGGCCGTGCCTTCGCCGCCACCGATGCAAAGCGCGGCAATGCCACGCTTCAGGCCGCGTGTTTCAAGCGCCGCAATCAGCGTTGCAATGATGCGCGCACCGGACGCCCCAATGGGGTGGCCAAGAGCGGTTGCGCCGCCATTCACATTCAGCTTTTCCGCCGGAATGCCGAGTTCTTTCATCGCAATCATCGGCACCATGGCAAAGGCTTCGTTGATTTCGAACAGGTCAACATCCTCAAGCGACCAGCCCGCTGTTGCCATGACCTTGCGAATGGCCGGGACGGGGGCTGAGGTGAAGCGAGCGGGCTCCTGGCTGTTCGTTGCCCAAGCGATAACGCGCGCCGCAATTGGCAGGCCCTGCGCCTTGGCAACGCTTTCCTTCGTCACGACGATCGCTGCAGCACCATCCGAGATGGAGGAGGCATTGGCGGCTGTAATCGTCCCATCTTTGGCGAAGGCGGGTTTCAGTGTTGGGATCTTGTCGGGCTTCGCATTGCCCGGCTGTTCATCGACCTCAATCACCGACGTGCCAGAGCGGGTGGTGACTTCGACGGGCGTGATTTCTTTGGCGAAGGCCCCCGACGCAATGGCGTCCTTGGCGCGGGTGAGGGAGCGCAAGGCATAATCATCCTGCTGTTCGCGGGTGAATTGATATTCGCGGCAGGTCTCTTCTGCAAAGCTGCCCATGGCGCGGCCCGGCTCATAGGCATCTTCCAGGCCGTCGAGGAACATGGAGTCCTTGATCGCATCATGGCCAAGCCGCGCGCCGGACCGATGCTTGGTGAGCAGATAGGGTGCGTTGGTCATGCTCTCCATGCCGCCTGCGACAACAACATCAGACGTGCCCGCAATGATCGCCTCGGCGGCCATCATCGTGGCCTTCATGCCAGAGCCACAGACTTTGTTGATTGTGGTCGCGCCCGTCGACAGCGGAAGGCCGGCGCCAATCGACGCTTGCCGGGCAGGGGCCTGACCCAATGCGCCGGGCAGAACGCAGCCCATAATCACCTGATCAATAGCGTCCGGCGCAACGCCCGCGCGCTCAACGGCGGCGGCAATCGCAATCGACCCCAATTTGGTCGCTGGAACAGAGGCCAGCGCCCCTTGCATGCCGCCCATGGGGGTGCGGGCATAGGACGCAATAACGATAGGATCGGTGCTCATTTCGACAACCTTTCAAAGCGACTCAAGAGCCGAAGTTAGACGCTTGCTTCTTTGCCATGCCCCAAAAGTTTTCAAGCTTTAGTTTTTTGCAGTGCAACACCGTTGATGCAGCAAAGAAAATTATGTTCGTGTCGCGCCAATTGATTTCCATCATGGCACTCGGCATCATCCCGACTCACTAGTTCCAAAAAAGAATAGCTGAGAGGCGAACGAGGATGCTTGATACGTTGGAAAAGCCTGCGCGAGACGCGGCTGCTCAAGATGTGACCCATTTTGATGTTCTCATCGCCGGTGCTGGTGTTTCCGGAATTGGCTCGGCTGTTCATTTGAAGGAACAATGTCCGGGGAAAAGCTTTGCGATCCTCGATGCCAAGGACACATTCGGCGGCACATGGGAAACGCATAAATATCCCGGCGTTCGGTCAGATTCCGACCTTTACACCTTTGGCTATCGATTCAAGCCCTGGGTTGGTGCCCCCATCGCCTCGGCTGAGGAAATCCTGAAATATATGGGGGATGTGATTGAGGAGAACGACCTCCACGACCACATCCATTATGGCCATGTGATTACCCATTGCAGCTTTTCGCGTGAGACCAACCTTTGGACGGTTGAAGCGATCAGTAAAGCGGATGGTAATACGCATCGCTTCACCTGCAATTTCCTGTGGATGTGCCAAGGCTATTATAATCATAATGATCCCTATATTCCCGACTGGCCGGGTCGCGACACGTATAAGGGAGAATTTATCCACGCGATGAAGTGGACGCCCGAAATAGATGTGACGGGCAAGAGAGTGATCGTCATCGGGTCGGGCGCGACGGCGGCGACGATCATCCCGGCCATGGCGGGCAAGGCCGCGCATGTGACGATGCTTCAGCGGTCCCCCACTTATTTCTTTTGCAGCCCCAATCAGAATGAATTGGCAGATCGGCTGCGCGAAATCGGCATTGATGAACCCACCATCCACCGGGTCGTGCGCCAACAGGTGATGTTTGATCAGCAGGCGCTTACTCAGCGGTGCCTTGATGAGCCAGAGGCTGTTGTTGAAGAGCTTAAAGAACTGATCCGCCTTTATGCGGGTCCAGACTTTGAGTTTGAGCCGCATTTTACGCCCAATTATCGCGTCTGGCAGCAGCGTTTGGCCTTTGTGCCCGAGGGTGATTTGTTTCAGGCTGTCGGCCGGGGTGAGGTCAGCGTCGTTACCGACCATATTGAGCGCTTTACGGAAAAAGGCATTTTGCTCAAATCCGGCGAGGAGCTGGAAGCGGATATGATTGTGGCGGCCACAGGCTTCAAGCTGTCGGTGCTCGGCGATATTCCTTTTGAGGTGGATGGTCAGCCGGTCAATTGGTCAGACACCGTCACCTATCGCGGCATGATGTTTACCGGTGTTCCCAACATGCTTTGGGTATTCGGCTATTTCCGGGCAAGCTGGACATTGCGCGTCGATATATTGGGGGATTTTGTCTGTCATCTGCTCAACCACATGCAGGAAAAGGGCGCCAAACGAGTCGAAGTGAAGCTGCGCCCCGAAGACCATAATATGCCGCTTTTGCCTTGGATTGAGGAAGAGAATTTCAATCCCAGCTATTTGGTGCGTGATCTGCATAAAATGCCCAAGCGCGGCGACAAGCCGGAATGGCGGCACAATCAGGACTATTGGCACGAAAAGGATGAAATCCCTGCGATCAACCTGAACGGGGCGGAATTTGCCTATAGCTGATGTTTGTGCCCACCCCCTCCTGCTTGCAGGAGGGGGCGCGCGTTAGGCCGCGACGGGCAATAAATGCCGTTCGCTTGCAATCCGCATCATTTCCTTTTGCAGCTTTTCAAAAGCGCGGACTTCGATTTGGCGGACGCGTTCGCGTGAGACGCCGAATTCTTGGCTCAATTCTTCCAGCGTGCGGGGCTCATCGACCAAGCGGCGTTCTGTCAGAATATGTTTCTCACGGTCGCTCAGGCCCTGCATCGCTTCGATCAGCAGGG
>JBJTAW010000123.1:0-2690 GCA_046091025.1 Chakrabartia sp.
GAAAAGGCGGCGGCCGATGGGCAGAGCGTCATTTTGGTGCGCGTTGAGACAAGCCCGGAAGATATTCATGGCATGCACGCGGCCAAGGGCATTTTGACGGCGCGCGGCGGGATGACCAGCCATGCGGCGGTTGTCGCGCGCGGCATGGGCCGCCCCTGCGTCTCTGGTGCGGGCGGCATTGTGATTGATGGCAAGTCAAAGCTGCTGCGCGTCGGCAGCCGTGAATTGCACGAAGGGGATATCCTCACGCTCGACGGAGCAACGGGCGAGGTGATGGCCGGAGCGGTTGATACTGTTCAGCCAGAATTGGCGGGCGATTTTGGCACCTTAATGGCTTGGGCAGATGACGTGCGCCGCATGAAGGTGCGCACCAATGCCGAAACACCGCATGATGCCCAGATCGCGCGTGATTTTGGCGCACAGGGCATTGGCCTGTGCCGTACCGAGCATATGTTCTTTGATGCGGCGCGGATCACCGCCGTGCGTCAGATGATCCTTGCCGAAGATGAAGCGGGACGGCGCGTTGCACTCGCCAAGCTGCTCCCCGAACAGCGCGAAGATTTCCGCCAGATTTTTGAGGTGATGGCCGGGCTCCCCGTGACCATCCGTTTGCTCGACCCACCGCTGCATGAATTTTTGCCGCATGATGAAAGCGAATTGGCCGAAGTCGCTGAGGCCGCAGGCGTCGACGCAGAAAAGTTGAAACGCCGCGCGGCTGAACTCTTTGAATTCAACCCCATGCTGGGCCATCGCGTCTGTCGCTTGGGCGTCACCTATCCCGAAATTTATGAAATGCAGGCCCGCGCCATTTTTGAAGCCGCCTGCGCGCTGGACGTGGCCCCCGTTCCCGAAATCATGATCCCGCTGGTCGCGACCAAGCGCGAGCTGGAATTGATGAAGGATGTGGTGGATCGCACAGCAGAGGCCGTTTTTGCCGAACAGGGCAAGCGCATCGACTATCTGGTTGGGACGATGATTGAGCTGCCGCGCGCCGCCCTTAAGGCGGGCGAAATAGCGCAGGTCGGCGCATTTTTCAGCTTTGGGACGAATGATCTGACACAAACGGCTCTGGGCGTGTCGCGCGATGATGCCAGCCGCTTCCTGACGACCTATGTCGATAAGGGCATTTACCCGCAGGATCCCTTTGTCAGCCTGGACGTCGAAGGCGTTGGCGAATTGATTTCGCTTGCGGTGGAACGCGGGCGGGCGACGCGGCCGGATATCAAGCTTGGCATTTGCGGCGAACATGGCGGCGACCCAAAGTCGATTGCCTTTTGTGAGACAACCGTGCTCGATTATGTGTCAGCCTCTCCCTATCGCGTGCCGATTGCGCGCTTGGCCGCAGCGCAGGCGGCCCTTCAGCGATAGCGCGCATTTACCTCTTTCTTTGCACGATGCAGCGGGTTAGCCTGTTGCAAAGAGAGAAGGAGGGGTGTCGATGAAGACCGGCTATCGATATGGATTGGGGGCCATTTTGGGCCTTGCCCTGGGGGCGGGCGCTGCTTGGCATGCGACTGGAAAGGGCTTTGCCGATGGCGATGTGCGCAATGGCGTTTGGTCGACATCGCTCACCTACGGCACGAATAGCACTGACCCCCTGACACGGGCGGCTGTTGCCCGTCGCGGTCTTCTGGCCTTGCCCAAGACGGAAACCGTCTATTGGGCCGCAACAAAGGATAGCAGCGGCGCGCCTCTGGATGGGTCTTGCACCTACCGGATGACCGGAAAGGCGCTCGACAGCCGCTGGTGGAGCGTCACTTTTTACGACAAAGCGGGCTATCTCGTCGCCAATAAGGCCAATATCTGGTCGTTTAGCGGGGCGTCTTTGACCCCGGCAGAGCAATCCGGCTGGCAGGTCACAATTGGCCCCAATAAGCCTGAAAGGGGGCATTGGTTGCCCAGTGTGGCGGGGCAGGGTTTTGAACTGACCTTGCGCATGTATAATCCAGGTGCCGCCTTTATGAAGGATCCTTCTGCCGCAGAGCTGCCCCGCTTGGTGAAGGAGGCCTGCGCATGAAACAGTGGATTGGTCCAGCAGCGCTTGCGCTGATTGCCGCAGCGGGCTGCTATTATGGCGGATTGGCGCTATCGACCTATGGCCTGATGGAGGCGGCGGTCCGCCGGATTGCTGGCGATACCGGCCTAAATACCATGCGTTATGGCGAGCTGCCCACGCCGGAAAACCAGCCTGTGGTGCGGCCAAGCCCGGATCTCGCTTATTCATCCTGCCCTTATGATCTGTCCAAAGGGCCTGTTTTGATTTCGATCACGCCCGCACCGGGCCGCTATTCATCTCTCAGCGTTTTTGATGCGCGCACCGATGTGGTGTTCGTACGCAACGATATGGATGCAGGCGGAAAGCCCTTTCAAATTGCGCTGGCGCGTCGGGGCCAAAAGGTCCCCGCCGGGGTGGAGACCGTGCGTGTCGATTATGATCGCGGGATCGCACTTGTGCGTCTGCTGTTGAAAACACCCTCTGATATCAAGGATTTGGATGGTGTTCGTCGGCAGTCCACTTGCAAGCCGATTTAAGGGCTTTGGTGTAACCTGATCCAAGCGGCAGGCTTGACCGCTTGGATCAGCATCGCCACTGCCGGGCGATGGTTTATGATGTCGCGATTATCGGGTCTGGCAGGGCAGGCGCTAGCCTGGCGGCGGCGCTTGCGCCCCAGATGCGCGTGCTCATCATC
>JBJTAW010000124.1:0-5809 GCA_046091025.1 Chakrabartia sp.
GTGTTAAAGCGCAGGTCATAGACGCTATCGACGCCCTGAATGTACATGGCCAGCCGTTCCAACCCATAGGTCAGTTCGCCGGCGACAGGCTTGCAATCAAACCCGCCCATCTGCTGGAAATAGGTGAACTGGGTCACTTCCATCCCGTCGCACCAGACTTCCCAGCCCAGGCCCCAAGCGCCAAGCGTCGGGCTTTCCCAATCATCCTCAACAAAGCGGATATCGTGCTTCAGGGGATCAATGCCGATGGCATCGAGGCTGCCAAGGTAGAGCTCCTGCAAATTGGCAGGGCTGGGCTTCATGATCACCTGATATTGGTAATAATGCTGCAGCCGATTGGGGTTTTCCCCATAGCGCCCATCGGTCGGGCGGCGCGCTGGCTGCACATAGGCGGCATTCCAGCTGTCTGGCCCCAGCGCGCGCAATGTCGTTGCGGGGTGGAAGGTGCCCGCCCCAACGCGCATGTCATAAGGCTGCAAGATAACGCAGCCCCGCTTGCCCCAATAATCATGAAGGGTCAGGATAAGGTCCTGAAAGCTTAAGGCTTGAGACGAGGAAGATGTGTCCGCTGGCATGCTTGGCCCTTAAGCGGATGGCACCCAGACGGTCAAGCAAAGGAGGGGCTAGGGCATGTGCAATTGCCATCGCGCGCGGTGCTCCCTTGCCTTTTGAGGCCAATTCCCTTAAGCGCCGCCGTTTCCGTTATGGTCATCCCTGGAGGCGTGGCGGAAAAAGAGACTTTTTAATTGGAGATTAACTATGAGCGATCAGCTGACCTTGTCGGCCGACTTGCGCGAACGGGCTGGCAAGGGAGCCTCCCGTGCATTGCGTAATGCAGGCCGCGTACCCGCCGTGATTTACAGCAATAAGGAAGAACCCACCGCCATCCACATAGAAGAAAAGATGTTGTTGAAGGCGCTCCACACGGGCCATTTCATGAATTCGATTGTGATGATCGAACTCGGTGGCAAGCACGTGCGGACGCTGCCCAAGGATGTGGCCTTCCACCCGGTCAATGATCGCCCGCTCCATGCCGACTTCCTGCGCGTTGGCGAGCATAGCGAAGTTCATGTGAACGTTCCTGTGCACTTCATCGACGAAGATACGTCGCCGGGCATGAAGCGCGGTGCCGTGCTCAACATCGTCCGCCATGATCTGGAACTGGTCTGCGATGCAGCCTTGATCCCTGATGATATCAAGATTTCGCTTAAAGGTCTTGAGATCGGCGACTCGATCCACATCAGCCATGTGACACTGCCAGCCGGTGCGCGCAGCGCGATTACCGATCGTGACTTCACCATCGCAACGCTGGTCGCGCCGTCGGGCCTGAAATCGTCCGAAGGCGATGCGACCAAGGCGGACGCAGAGTAATCTGTCTGCCCTTCCCCGCCCGCATGCGGGCGGGGTCCGGCACGGGAGACGACAGTGCAAATCTGGGCAGGCCTCGGTAATCCCGGCGCGCAATATGCCATGCACCGCCACAATGGGGGGTTCAGGGTTGCCGACGGGATTGCGGAGGCCTTTGCCTTTTCGCCTTGGAAAACGCGATTTCAGGGCAGCACATGCGAAGGCCGTATTGGGTCGGACAAGGTGCTGCTTCTCAAGCCCGCGACCTTTATGAACGAAAGCGGACGGAGCATTGGGGAGGCGATGCGCTTCTTTAAGCTTCAGCCCGCCGATGTGACTGTCTTTTACGATGAGCTCGACCTTGATCCCTTTAGGGTGAAGGTGAAGCGCGGAGGGGGAGCCGCCGGCCATAATGGCATCCGGTCCACCATCGCGCATATTGGCGAAGACTTCCGCCGGGTGCGCCTTGGCATTGGCCATCCCGGCCATAAGGACAAAGTCACCGGCTATGTGCTCGGCCCCTTCGCAAAGGCTGAGACGGATGATCTGGTGGCGTTGTTAGGTGGCGTTGCCGCTGAAGCGCCCTGGCTGGCCAAAGGCGATGATATCCGCTTTATGAATGATGTCGCCATGCGATTGCAGAAGGATTGAGAATATGGGTTTCAAATGCGGCATCGTCGGCCTGCCCAATGTCGGCAAATCGACCCTGTTCAACGCGCTGACCGAAACACAGGCAGCGCAAGCGGCCAATTATCCCTTTTGCACGATTGAGCCCAATGTCGGCAATGTCGCCGTTCCCGATCCGCGCCTTGATGTGATCGCGAAAATTGGCGGCAGCGGAAAGATAATCGAAACGCAGTTGAGCTTTGTCGATATTGCAGGCTTGGTTCGTGGCGCGTCCAAGGGCGAAGGTCTGGGCAACCAGTTTCTTGCGAATATCCGCGAAGTGGATGCCATCGTCCACGTCCTGCGGTGTTTTGAAGATGATGATATTCAGCATGTCGACAACAGGATCGATCCCATTTCCGATGCAGATACCGTTGAGACGGAATTGATGCTGGCGGATTTGGAAAGCCTCGAAAAGCGAGTGCCTAACCTTCAGAAAAAGGCCGCCCAAGGCGATAAGGAAGCTAAGGTCGGGGCCACCGTTCTTGGCCGTGCACTTGACCTGTTGCGCGATGGCAAACCCGCCCGCCTGACCGAGCGCAATGATGTTGAAGAAGAACGCGTGTTCCAGCAGGCGCAATTGTTGACGTCGAAGCCTGTCCTGTATGTCTGCAATGTGGATGAAGGCGCGGCAGCCCAAGGCAACGCCCTGTCTGCGCGCGTGTTTGAAAAGGCCAAAGCCGAAGGCGCTGAGGCCGTTGTCGTTTCCGCCGCGATTGAAGCTGACATTGTGACCATGCCGACCGAAGATCGTGCCGAATTTCTGGCGGATCTAGGCCTGACGGAAACGGGCCTCGCCCGCGTTATCCGTGCGGGTTATGAGCTGTTGCACCTGATCACCTTCTTCACCGTTGGTCCGAAAGAAGCACGGGCCTGGACCGTCTTTCGGGGTGCCAAGGCCCCGCAAGCGGCAGGCGCGATCCACACAGATTTTGAAAAGGGCTTCATCCGCGCCGAAACCATGGGCTATCAGGACTATGTCGACCATGGAGGCGAAGCGGGTGCGCGGGAAGCGGGCAAATGGCGCTCTGAAGGCAAGGACTATGTCGTCCATGATGGCGACATCATGTTGTTCCGCTTTAATGTCTGATGGACGCAGAAAAGTAAGGGAGCTATCCTGCATCCATATTGCGTAAGCTCCTGATCTTCTTGCTGACTTTGTGGCTCGCAACGCCAGCCCTGGCCTTGCCGGCTTGCCATGAACCACCTGCCCCAGCTCAACACCAGATGATAGGCAGTGCAGATGCAGAGCATGAAGGGCATCACATGCCCCCTCAGATGCCGTCTGAAACATCGCCAGATCAAGCGCGATTAGCACATATGTGCATTGCCTGTGCTGTTCCCATGGCCGAGGCAACCCTTTTGCACCGGGCCATGATCGCACCAATCCCACATTGGACTGCGCCGTCGTCAGACTTGGCGGCCCTTTCCCGCTCCCCAGAGATACCCCCTCCGCGCGGTTAATGTTGTTCTAATCGAAGACATTAACTGGAGACGAAGATGACAAAGATTTTGCGTATCGCGCTGCTGAGCGCGACGATGATGGCTGCGCCCGCTCTGGCGCAGACGACAGATACCCAGCATATGGATCACAGCAATATGGGCCATGAGATGAGCGCCCCAGAAACGGCGTCCATGCAGCACAGCCCAGAACCCGCCTTTGCTGAAGGATCGGGCACAGCGCGCTTGCCCGGCAATAAAGGGGCCATCCACGGTATCCATATTTCCGCCGGGGATTGGATGGTGATGGCCCATGGCGCTGTGTCCACCCAATATACCAACCATGATGGCCTGCGCGGCGATGATAAAATCTATGCGACGTCCATGGCGATGCTGTCTGCCAGCAAAGAGAGCAATTGGGGCCGTATTCAATTGCGATCCATGTTCAGCCTTGAACCGCTGATGCGTAATCGGGGCTATCCCAATTTATTCGTCAGTGGAGAGACAGCGGGCGGCGAACCCTTGGTGGATCGGCAGCACCCCCATGATCTCTTCATGGAATTGGCGGGCCGTGTTGATGTTAACTTGAGCGAGACAAGCGGCGTCTTTTTCTATGGCGGGCCCGTTGGGGAACCGGCGCTTGGCCCCAGCGCCTTCATGCACCGCGGATCTTCTGCCTATAATCCAGAATCGCCCATCACCCACCATTGGTTCGATTCCACGCACATCACCTATGGTGTGGCAACGGCGGGCTATTTCTCCCCCTATGTACAGCTGGAAACCTCCCTATTCACAGGGCAGGAGCCGGATGAGCGTCGGTGGAATATTAAAAAGCCGCGCTTTGACAGCTGGTCTGTTCGGGCGACCCTAACCCCGTCCCCCCAATGGGCACTTCAGCTAAGCCATGGCCAGTTGAAGCAGCCTGAAGCCAGCCACGCCGATGAAGATGAGCGGCGCACCACAGCCAGCGTCCATTGTGCCAATGGCAAGGGGCTTGCCGCGATGCTAGCCTTTGCCGCGAAGGATCGGGTGCCCGGCGATACACTGACGGCCTGGATTGCCGAGGCCAATTGGGATTTGGATAGACACAACACATTGTTCGGTCGGTTTGAGAATGTCCGCAATGACGAGCTTTTTCCAGATCATGACGCAGCTTTGCATGACCAACCCTTTCGGGTGAGCAAGTTTCAGGCGGGTTATGCCTATCGCATGCCACTGACAGGGCCGTTTGAGCTTGCCCTTGGGGGCAGTGCCTCAGCCTATGTAAAGCCAGCGGCGCTTGATGCGGCTTATGGCAAGAACCCATGGGGTTATACGCTCTTTGCGCGGCTTTCAGTCGGCCACTAACGAGTTGGGGGGAATTGGACAGAGCCTCAGGCCTGACGATTTCCCCTTCCCCTTTCCCTTTCCGGTTGCGTAAAGATGGAAGCGGTGAGGAGAGACGCATGCGCTATCTTGAAGATATGAAAGTCGGACAGAAATCCAGCTTTGGGAATTATCGCGTAACGCGCGAAGAAGTTATTGATTTCGCAAGTAAATATGATCCACAACCATTTCATTTGGATGATGAGGCGGCCGCCAAAACGCACTTTAGCCGTCTATCCGCCAGCGGCTGGCATACCGCCTCCATGACCATGGCGATGCTGGTCGAAAATCTGACGAAGGAGAAGCAGGCAGGCCTTGGCTCTCCCGGGCTGGATGAATTGCGCTGGTTGAAACCCGTTTACCCAGGCGACACCTTGCGTGTCGAAACGGAGCTGACAGATGTCCGCCCGTCGCGCTCCCGCCCGGAAATGGGCAGCATCCATTCTGATTTGACCGTCTTTAATCAGGATAATGTGCCGGTGATGACCATGAAGTCGATCGGCCTTGTTGCGACCCGTCCCAAGACCTGAAGCGGCTGGGGCGGCCGAGAGCCGCCCTAACCTTAGTCAGCTTTCTTGGCGACGCCCACCATTGCGGGGCGCAAAAGGCGATCAATAATCATATATCCCGGCTGCATTTCCTGAATGACGGTGCCGGGTTCGGCATCGCTGGGGATTTCAACCATGGCCTGATGCTGGTTCGGGTCGAGCGGAAGCCCAATGGCCGCAATCCGCGTGATGCCATTGCGTTCAAAAACAGCCATGAGTTCACGCTGCGTGGCCTCAAGACCGGTGATCAGGGGCTTGTTGGCTTCATCACCCCGCATGGCTTCCGGAATAGCATCCAGCGCGCGGGACAGATTGTCCGCAACCGAGAGAATATCACGCGCGAAAGACGTGGCAGCGTAAGCGCGGGCATCCTGCGCATCCTTTTCCAGACGACGGCGGACGTTCTGGGTCTCTGCCTGCGCGTACAGGATTTGCTGGCGCGC
>JBJTAW010000125.1:0-5005 GCA_046091025.1 Chakrabartia sp.
AAACAGACCGAAGGTGGACGCGGGCGGGCAGGCGTGGCAAGGCGCCCGTCATGCTTTTGAGTGACCGTGTTCTTTTCCTCGATGGCGAGGCACTTGTCCTCGACAAACCAGCGGGCCTTCCTGTCGATGAGCCGCGCGACAAGTCGCTCAGCGTCGAAAATCATCTGGGCAGCCTGACCTTCGGCTTTCAACGCTGGCCATTGCCTGTCCACCGGCTAGATCGCGACACTTCTGGCTGCCTGTTGCTGGCCCGCAATCCAAAGGCGCACAAACGCTTTGCCGCCGCTTTTGAAGCCGGGGTGGTTGAGAAAACCTATCTGGCGGTTCTGGAGGGCATTCCATCCGACAGCCAGGGCGTCATCGATATGGCGATTGAAAAAACGAGCAGCGCGCAAGAGGGCTGGCGCATCATCCCTGATCCAAAGGGCAAGCGGGCGGTGACCCACTGGCAAATTCTGGCCGAAGCAGGCGGGCGGTGCCTTGTTGAGTTTAAGCCAGAAACAGGTCGCACCCATCAATTGCGCGTGCATGCCGCCAGTGGACTTGGCATCCCCATTGCGGGTGACCCGGTGTACGGCACGGGTAGAGGGCCCATGCTGCTTCATGCCAGCAAGCTGACGCTGGCGCGCGGTTACAAGGCCCCAATAGACGCGCTCGCCCCGCTGCCGGAAACCTTCCTCAAAGCCGGTTTTAGCCATGGCTGATGCCCCGCCGTTGCCGGAGGACGCGATTGAGGAAAAATTCCTCGCTGCAACCGGGCCGGGCGGCCAGAATGTTAACAAAGTCGCAACGGCCGTTCAGCTGCGCCTGAATGTCTACGCCCTGCGGCTGCTGCCGGCCGTCTTTGCGCGCTTGAAAGTTTTGGCGGGCAGCCGATGGACAGCGGAGGGCGAAATTGTGATTACCGCCCGCACCCATCGATCGCAGGAGGCCAACCGCCTTGAGGCGCGCGAACGGTTGGCCGAGATGGTTGCCCGCGCCCACAATCTGCCCGCCCACCGGATCAAGACCAAGCCGAAAAAGGCCGCCAAAGAACGTCGCTTGACGGGCAAAGCCATTCGCGGCGATGTGAAAAAAGGGCGCGGAAAGATAAGGATCGACTGATGTACAGCTTTGACATCGACGCGAGCAGCAAGACGGCGCTTTATGCTGACCTTCTGGCTGCGATTGACGCCATCACCAATGATGAGCCGGATGCCATTGCCAATATGGCCAATGTCGCCGCCCTCATCTGGGACGCAGTCCCCGATCTCAACTGGGCGGGCTTTTATCGCCTGCTGGGCGACACGCTGATCCTCGGCCCATTTCAGGGCAAGGCGGCGTGCATCCGCATTCCGATTGGAAAGGGGGTCTGTGGAGCTGCTGCCGAGAGCAAAACGACCCAGCTTGTCCGGGATGTTCATGCTTTTCCAAGTCATATTGCCTGTGACGCGGCGTCCCAGTCTGAACTGGTCGTGCCGATCCTATTCCAAGGTCGGCTGATCGCGGTGCTTGATTTGGATAGTCCGCGCCCAGCCCGGTTCGATGAAGAGGATCAGCGCGGCTTTGCGGCGATCTGCGCCCTCATTGCACCGCGGCTGGCGGCTTAACTCAATCGATCGAGCGCCTCGCGATCCAATGATCCCGGGATGATCATCAACGGACAAGGCAGGCTGGACACGCCAGCCCCCGAAAAATGCGTGACCAGCGGGCCGGGGGCTCCTGTTCGGGCTGCCCCCAGCACAAGGGCTGCAATATCTGGGTTTTCCGAAATAGCTTCTGCAATCGCCGCGACAGGATCCCCATGTTTCACGATGATGCGCGGCAGAACACCCCGTTCATCCCCCAACATATCCAAAGCCTGTTTGGCCACTTCTTGGGCGCGTTCTTCGGCTTCGGCCTCAATGGTTGCCTGAATCGAGCCAAAAGCCACAAAATCCTGCGGCTCAACAATTGTTAATATGGCAATGGCACCGCCCGTTTTGGCGGCGCGCCGAGCAGCAAATCGCACCGCAATCTCTGCCTCCGCCGTTGCATCGGCAATCACCAAATATGTCCGCACCAACCCAGCCCCTTATTGAAAACGAATGCGCACAGGTTGCGCCAATCCGGGGGCTGGCGCAAGCCGATCTCCGACGCTAGGGAATCGCAAGCTTTAAAAACAGAATTTTCCCCAAGGGAGCCCGATATATGTCGATCGAACTGAAAATGCCCGCTTTGTCCCCAACGATGGAAGAGGGAACTCTTGCTCGGTGGTTGGTCAAAGAGGGGGACATGGTCAAATCGGGCGATATTCTGGCGGAAATTGAGACCGACAAGGCGACGATGGAATTTGAGGCAGTCGATGAAGGCACGATCAGCCAGATTCTGGTGGCCGAAGGCACAGATGGCGTGAAAGTCGGAACCATCATCGCCATGATCGCAGGCGAAGATGAAGCCGCGACGCCAGCCCCGGCCCCAAAGGCCGTCGCAAAGGCTGCGGCGACCGCCTCGGCCAAGGCTGCAACTGCGCCTGTTGCAGCTCCCGCCGCCGCACCTGCCCCACAGCCTGCACCTACACCCAAGCCCGCGACCAGTGACCGCGTCATTGCCTCCCCCCTTGCCAAGCGCATTGCTGAGCAAAAGGGCATTGACCTCTCCGGCATGCAGGGCAGCGGGCCCAATGGCCGGATCGTGAAAGCGGACTTAGAAGCCACTGCTCCGCAGGCCCAAGCCGCCACCGCCACCGCACCGCTCATCACAGCCGCCCCCATTCAGCTGGGCGATATTCAGACCCCGCATGAGGTGGTCAAGCTGTCCAATATGCGCAAGACAATCGCCCGCCGCCTCAGTGAAGCGAAGCAGACGATCCCGCATATCTATCTGACCGTCGATGTGCAGTTGGATGCGCTGCTGAAGTTGCGCACAGAGCTTAACGCTAGCCTTGCAAGCCGGGGCATTAAACTTTCGGTCAATGATATGCTGATCAAGGCATTGGGCCTTGCACTGGTGCAGGTGCCCAAGTGCAATGTCAGCTTCGCGGGTGACCAGCTGATCATGTATCAGCGCGCCGACATTAGCGTTGCCGTGTCTATCCCCAATGGCCTGAACACCCCGATCATCACGGGCGCAGAGGGCAAGGCGATTAGCGCGATTTCAACCGAAATGGGTGAGCTCGCGGCGCGCGCTAAGGATGGCAAGCTGCAACCGCATGAATATCAGGGCGGCACCGCCAGCCTCTCCAACATGGGCATGTATGGCATCAAACAATTTGATGCCGTCATCAACCCGCCCCAGTCCATGATCATGGCCATTGGCGCGGGCGAAAAGCGGCCCTTTGTTGTTAATGACAGCCTGCAGATCGCAACCATCATGTCGGCAACGGGCAGTTTCGACCACCGCGCCATTGACGGCGCCGATGGCGCCCAGCTGATGCAGGCCTTCCGCGACTTGTGCGAAAAGCCGTTGGGGCTGGTCGCGTAACATGGCTGACACCAGCTACGACCTTGTTGTCCTCGGCTCCGGCCCCGGCGGCTATGTTGCCGCTATTCGTGCCGCGCAGCTTGGCCTCAAGACCGCAATCGTTGAACGAGAGTCTCTGGGCGGCATTTGCCTCAACTGGGGCTGCATCCCGACCAAGGCCCTGCTGCGGTCGGCCGAAGTCTATCATTACATGCAGCATGCCGGCGCCTATGGCCTTGTGGCAGAAAAGATCAGTGCAGATCTGAACGCGGTGGTGCAGCGGTCGCGTGGCGTTGCCAAGCAGTTGAATCAGGGTGTCACGCACCTGATGAAGAAGAACAAAATCACCGTCCATATGGGCGACGGCAAGCTGATCTCCGCCAACGCGCTGTCCGTCACCAAGGATGGCAAGGCCGAAGAGCTAACGGCCAAGCACATTATCTTGGCAACGGGCGCCCGCGCCCGTGACCTGCCCTTTGCGCCCGCCGATGGCAAACGCATCTGGACCTATCGTCATGCGATGGTGCCCGCCGAAATGCCGACCAAGCTGCTCGTTATTGGCTCTGGCGCAATCGGCATCGAATTTGCCAGCTTCTATAGGGATATGGGTGCTGAGGTAACGGTCGTCGAAATGATGGACCGCATCGTGCCCGTCGAAGATGCCGAAGTGTCGGACTTCCTTGAAAAGGCACTCGTCAAACAAGGCATGAAGATTCTGACCGGCGCGGGCGTCAACAGTCTGAAGGCCGATGCCAAGGGCGTGACCGCCGAAATCAAGGGCAAGGATGGCAAGGTTGAACAGGCACAATTCAGCCATGCAATCGTCGCCATTGGCATCGTCCCCAATACCGAGAATATCGGGCTAGAAGCGCTGGGCGTCGCCACCGAGCGGGGCCATGTGAAGACCGATGGCCACTGCCGCACCAATGTGGCGGGCCTATGGGCGATTGGCGACATTACCGCCCCCCCTTGGCTGGCGCATAAGGCGAGCCATGAGGGCGTGATTGCGGCCGAAGCCATTGCACAGGCGCTGGGCAATAAAGATGTCCACCCGCATGCGATGGATGCAAAGAATATCCCCGGCTGCACCTATTGCCACCCGCAGGTCGCCTCTGTCGGCCTGACCGAAGCCAAGGCCAAGGATGCGGGCTATGAGATTAAGGTCGGGCGCTTCCCCTTCATGGGCAATGGCAAAGCCATTGCGCTGGGCGAGGCCGAAGGCTTTGTGAAGACCGTGTTTGATGCAAAAACCGGCGAGCTTCTGGGCGCGCATATGGTGGGGGCGGAAGTCACCGAGCTTATTCAGGGCTATACCATCGGCAAAACCGCCGAGCTGGTTGAGGCAGACTTTATGCACACCGTCTTTGCCCACCCGACGCTGTCTGAGATGATGCACGAAAGCGTCCTTTCCGCTTATGGACGGGCGCTGCATTTCTGACTTTGGCTAGGCTCAGGGCTCATTGATCACAGCCAGTGGCAGACTGTGGCTGCGATTGAGATGGCGGACATGAAGGTGTGGGCGCAGCGGTCGTAGCGGGTTGCGACGCGTCTCCAGTCCTTGATCCTGCCGAACAGGTTCTCGATT
>JBJTAW010000126.1:0-5141 GCA_046091025.1 Chakrabartia sp.
TGAAGGAGCCAAGTTCCTGCAAATGGGCACATAATGCGCTTGCAGAAAATGGTGACCCCTACGGGAATCGAACCCGTGTTTCAGCCGTGAAAGGGCCGCGTCCTAACCGCTAGACGAAGGGGCCATCTGTGATGGAGCCGCGCCATTAGGCATTCAAAGGGCAGGCGTCAACACCTCAATCGCTCCAACTGGCATCATCAATGTGCAGTTCCGCAGATGCACGCCCTAACCAATCGTCAACCTTCACGCGTCCCGCCAACCACAACCGCTTGTCGCGCCCGCTATGAAGCAGCGCTTGACCCAGCTCTGTTTCGGCCTGCCGAAAGGCAACGGCCTTGATGGAGCGGCCGTCATCGCCCGCCATAATCACGCGGACATGATCCTTGCCCACCACATCAGCCTTGATGATCCGCATGGGCCCTGCCGCAATACGCGGCGCGGGCCAGCCCATGCCATAGGGCCCACCCTGCTCCAGCGCCTCTGCCAGCATCGGTGTAATGCCCCCAGGGGCAACAACAGCATCGAGAAGCAGCGCACGGTTCTCGCTTGCCCGCGCCACATCGTCTGACAGCCGCGCATCGAGAAACTCGGCCAGCGCCTCAATCTTATCGGCCTGAACGGTCAGCCCCGCCGCCATTGAATGGCCGCCGCCCGCCTCAAGCAGGCCCAAATCCTTTGCCGCAAGAATGGCCGCACCAAGATCAACGCCCGCAATGGAACGGCCCGATCCCTTGCCCGTGCCGTGTTCATCAACGGCCACAACAAGCGCCGGGCGGCCGAGCTTTTCCTTCAGCCGACCCGCGACAATGCCAATCACACCGGGATGCCACCCCTCTCCCGACACCAGCACGACGGCCCGATTGCCTTGCCGCGCGACCAGCGCATCCGCCTCCTCTTGAACAGCCGCCTCAATGGCGCGCCGTTCCCCATTCAGGCGATCCAGCTCTTCGGCAATGACCCGCGCTTCTTCGGCGTCGCTCGTCGTCAGCAGGCGCACGCCCAGATCCGACTTTCCAACGCGTCCCCCCGCATTGATGCGCGGGCCAAGCGCAAAGCCAAGGTCTGAGCAAATAGGCGCGCGCGTCAATCGAGAGGCGGTGATCAGCGCGTTCAGGCCGATATTACGTCTGCCCGCCATGATCTTCAGCCCCTGCGCCACAAAGGCCCGGTTCAGGCCCTTGAGCTGCGCCACATCCGCGACAGTGCCCAAGGCCACAATATCCAGCAGGTCGAGCAGCTTTGGTTCTTCGCGAGAGGTGAAATAGTCCCGGTTCCGCAAGGTGCGGATCAGTGCAGCCCCCAACAGCCATGCAACCCCAACAGCGGCAAGATGCCCATGTGCCGCCGCCCCTGCCTCTTCATCCAGCCGGTTGGGGTTGACGATCGAATGCGCGACGGGAAGCTCTGTCGCGCATTTATGATGATCAACGACAATGACATCCAAGCCCGCCTCATGCGCCATAGCGAGCGCCGCAAAGGCCTGCGCCCCGCAATCGACAGTGACAACAAGACTTGCTCCGCTGTCCCGCAGGCTCACCAGCGCGTCCCCGGATGGGCCATAGCCTTCCAGCAGACGATCTGGGATGTAATAGCCCGCCTCTAGGCCCAGCGCGCCCAAAAGCCGGATGAGCAACGCAGCGGACGTTGCCCCATCCACATCATAATCGCCAAAAATCGTGACCTGCTCACCGGCGATGACTGCATCGGCGAGCCGTTCTGCCGCCCTATCCATATCCTGAAAAATAGATGGGTCTGGCATGAAAGATCGGATGGTTGGGTTGCGGTGCGCCTCAAGTTCTTCCGGCGGGCAGCCGCGCGCGAGGAGAAGCTGCGTCACCAGATCATCCGTCTCGCCGCCTGCGCCACGCCAGCGCCATGCCTGTCCGGTGATGGATCGTTCAAAAGCGCGGGGTAAACTCATCCTCGGTCAATAGCGGCCAAAGGGTCTGCGCGGCAAGATGCCTATCGCGGCGGCGGCTCACCCTCACGCGCACTCGGCTGCACCGTCACACCATCCCGATTGATGTTCACATCCAGATTTGATCCGCCAACGCCGGTTTGCAGGCGGATAGAAGGATCATCCCCCAGTTGAATGTCTGCATCCTGAATGTCGACGGGTGGCAGCGCGTTGATCAAATCATTGCCCAGCAGGTCTTCTGGCAGCGGAACCTCTTCTGGTTCTTGGGCGGGCATCGCCCCGGCAATTGCCTCGCCCATAAACTCGCGCCAGATTTGTGCCGGCAATCCGCCGCCATGGATGCCGCCCAATGGCTTCTTGTCATCCCGGCCAATCCATACGCCAACGACCAGATCCCCGGCAAAGCCAATGAACAAGGCATCCCGGCTGTCCTGCGACGTCCCTGTCTTACCATAGGCTGGAATCGCGAGCCCGGCGGCACGGCCCGTCCCTTGAATCACGGTCGAGCGGAGCAACTCGAGCATCTGCTTATGCGTCTTTGCGCCTAGGCTCCGCTTGGGGCTGATCAACCGGTCGAGCAATCCGGGATCAGATGTTGGCAAAGCATGGGGGTCCACCGGATATTGATCTGCAGCAATCGCCGCATAGGCCGATGTCAATTCCAGCAAGGTGACACCCGATGTGCCGAGCGCAAGGCTTGGGTCCGCCGACAAGGCACTCTTGATACCCAAATCCCGCGCCGCTTGAATAACCGCTTTGTCGCCCAACCGCTTATAGAGTCGTACCGCTGCAACATTGCTGGAGCGCGCAAACGCCCTCTTCAGCGAAATTGTGCCGCGATAGCTGCTGCCGGAATTTTTGGGGCGATAGCCACCTTCGGTGATCTGCGTATCTTCGATCATTGTCTCTGGCGTCATCCCGGCGCGCATGGCCGCCAGATAGACAAACAGCTTAAAGGTCGATCCCGGCTGACGACGCGCCTGCGTGGCGCGATTAAAGGGAGAATCCTTGTAACTCTTGCCGCCCACCATGGCGACGACTTCACCATTGGGCCGCATCGCAACGAGAGCAATTTGCGCCGGCCCCAAAGGTGCGCGCCCAACGACGCGCCGGGCAATACGCTGCAACCGCGCGTCCAGCGTCGTTTTGATTTCGCCCGCGCCATAGGCGTCCTCAAGCTGCGCCCGTGCCTGCGGCAAAGCCCAATCGGCAAAATAAGTGCCGGATGGGGGGCCTTTATCCACTTGCACATTCAGGCGCGCCGGGCGCGCCGCATCGGCCTGTGCTTGTGTGATGAACCCAGCATCCGCCATCGCCGCCAAAACCATCTGCGCCCGCGCCTTGGCCCCCTGGGGATTGCGGGTCGGTGCCAGACGAGAGGGGGCCTGAACAAGCCCGGCCAGCAATGCGGCCTCTGACAGACTGAGCTGCTCTGGCGATTTGCTGAAATAATGCATCGACGCTGCGCTCAGCCCATAAGCATTGTCGCCAAAATAGACGTTCGACAAATAGCGTTCGAGGATTTCATCTTTAGTGAGCCAAGCCTCCAGCCAAAAGGCGATCAGCATCTCGCGTGCTTTGCGAACCAAGCTGCGCTCTGGCGTCAAGAAAGTGATCTTGGCGAGCTGCTGCGTAATCGTGCTGCCGCCTTGCGTGCCGCCATCACCCAGATTGTTGACCATGGCGCGAGCAAGGCCACGGGGATCGATACCCCAATGGCTCTCAAACCGCCGATCCTCAATCGCGATAAAAGCCTGCTTCACATGCGCGGGCAAATTTGCCGATTTAACCGGATCGCCGATATTCGCACCATTGCGGGCAATGGGCTCCCCATTGGAGGCAAGCAGGGTCAGTTGCGGCGGCGCAAGAGTTTGTAATGATTTGGAAAGCGGGGCCGTTAAAGCAAGATAGGCAAAGAGCAGGATCGCCAGCGCCAATCCCGCCCAAAGGCTCCGCTTGATCCAAAGCCTGCGCCTTGGCCATGGCGACGCTGCGTCGGCCGCGGCATCGGCATCATCCCAATCCTCTTGGTCATCCTGACCCTGTGCAGTTACCACGCGGCTCAGCTTGCCTTGCGATGTTCACCGCGCACCCAGCGCACGGTCCCTGAGCTGGCGCGCATGTCGACGCTTTCGGTCGTCATCTTGCCATCGGCAAGCCGCTTTACACCGTCCAAAAGCGACCCATCGGTCACGCCCGTTGCCGCGAAAATACAATCGCCCTTGGCCAGCTCCTTCAGGTCATAAATATAATCGCGGTCGGTAATGCCCCATTTGCGGGCGCGCGACCGTTCATCATCGCTGCGGAACAACAGCCGCCCCTTGAACTGGCCCCCAACGCAGCGCAGGGCAGCCGCCGCCAAAACGCCTTCAGGCGCGCCGCCAGACCCCATAGACATGTCAATTGTCGTTTCTGGATTGGTGACAGCGATGACGCCTGCCACATCGCCATCGGGGATCAACATGATGCCACAACCAATGCAGCGCAATTCCGCAATCAGCTTTTCATGCCGGGGGCGATCCAGCACGCACACGATGATATCTGCGGGCGTCACGCCCTTGGCACGGGCAACCGCCTCAACATTCTCAGTCGGTGTCTTGGTAAGGTCGATAATGCCATCGGGATAGCCAGGGCCAACAGCCAGCTTATCCATATAGACATCCGGCGCATTCAAAAGATTGCCCTCTTCCGCAACGGCCAGAACGGCCAGTGCGTTGGGGCCAGCCTTTGCCGTAATGGTGGTGCCTTCCAGAGGATCGAGCGCAATGTCGATCTTCGGGCCAGAGCCAATGGCCGAACCGACCTTTTCGCCAATGAACAGCATCGGGGCTTCGTCGCGTTCCCCTTCGCCAATAACGACAGTGCCGTCCATCTCCAGCTCATTCAGCGCGGCGCGCATGGCTTCAACCGCCGCTGCGTCCGCCGCCTTTTCGTCCCCGCGTCCGACAAGTGTCGATGCAGCAATTGCTGCCGCCTCGGTCACACGGACCATTTCGAGAACCAAAACGCGATCAAGAACTTTGCTGGGATACACCATGAGACACATATCCTGTCTATTTTCTATGCGAGCGCCCTAAGGCAGCAATGTGATGATGTCGAGACATGCGCGTTGAAACTGCGCAGGCTCAACGCATCGGCCTAAACGTCCAAAATATGCATGACCATCGGCGGCGCCTTGAGGCTATCCGACCCATTGAGCAAGGCCAGAGCCTGGGCGACATTG
>JBJTAW010000127.1:0-13116 GCA_046091025.1 Chakrabartia sp.
ATTGCGGAATGCCCAAAAAAGCAGCCGATAACCAAAGCCAATTTGCGCCCGCGTGCGACGCGGGCGGGCATTCTGCTTGGCCAGATGCGGGAAAAGCGATGGAGCAAGGCGAAGGGCGATGGCTGTCATAGGCACGATATGACAGAGGCTCAGGACAGCGTCGTGACACTCCAATGACGCTTTTGTGACACGCATAAAAATGCGCGCACCCATTTCATGAGCTAAGCGAGGATCGCCTCAATCTGGCCTGTCACCGTCTCAATGGCGGCCATGCCGTCGACCTTCTTCAACAAGCCGCGCCCTTCATAAATAGGAAGAATCGGGGCTGTCTTGGCACGATATTCCGTCATGCGGGTGCGCACAGTCTCCTCATTGTCGTCCGGGCGGCGCTTAAACTCGGTTGCGCCACAGGCATCGCACGCACCATCAACCTTGGTCTGCTTGAAATGGTCGTGATAGCCAGCCCCGCATTTGGCGCAGGTGAAGCGGCCCGTAATGCGCTCAACCAGCACCTCTTCATCAACCGCCAGCTCAATTACATGATCAAGCTTACGGCCATGGTCGGCCAAAATGCCATCCAGCGATACCGCTTGTGCCGCCGTGCGGGGATAGCCATCAAAAATCACGCCGGTGTCTGGCGAGAGCTTTGCAAGAGCTTCGCCAATAATGCCAGAGACAATCTCATCAGACACAAGTTCCCCTGCATCCATCACGGCCTTGGCCTTCACCCCGATGGGGGTGCCATCTTTGACGGCAGCCCGAAGCATATCGCCAGTGGACAGCTGAACCATGCCGCGCTCTTCCTGAAGGCGGCTGGCCTGCGTTCCCTTACCTGCGCCCGGCGGGCCGAGAAGAATGAGGTTCATCGACGCCCTCCCTTGAGCTTCGCCTTCTTGATCAGGTCACCATATTGATGCGCGAGCAAATGGCTCTGGATCTGGGTTACCGTATCCATCGTCACATTCACGACAATCAACAGGCTGGTGCCACCAATGGCGACAAAGCCAAGGCTGGAGAACATGAATTCCGGCACCAGACAAACAAGCGTCAGATAGGCTGCACCAACCACGGTGATCCGGGTCAAGACATAATCCAAATAGGTTTCAGTATTCTTGCCCGGACGAATGCCAGGAACGAAGCCACCATGCCGCTTCAGATTTTCCGACGTTTCTTCCGGGTTGAAAACAACTGCTGTGTAAAAGAAGCAGAAGAAGATGATGCCCAGCGCATAAAGCGTCATGTACAACGGTGATCCGTGCTGCAACGCATTGGTAATACCCAGAATGATATCACCAGTCTGGCTATCCTGCGTCGCATCCTGGCCCGCAAACTGCACCAGCGTCAGCGGCATGAGCAACAGCGATGAAGCGAAGATGGGCGGAATGACACCCGCTGTATTGATCTTCAAAGGCAGAAAGCTCTTATCCGCCTGCATCATGCCATTTTGCGTCTGACGCTTGGGATATTGGATAAGGACGCGGCGCTGTGCCCGCTCCATGAAGCAGATAAAGGCGATCAAGGCGATCACCGCCGCGCCAATGCCCAATACCATCAGCGGCTGCATCGTGCCCGTACGACCACCTTCAAACACCTGCGCGAGGGCCTGGGGAAGGGTTGAGACAATCCCGGCCATGATGATCAGGGAAATACCATTCCCAATGCCGCGGCTGGTGATCTGCTCACCCAACCACATCAGGAACATCGTGCCGCCCAAAAGCGCCGTCACACACGCAAGGCGAAACAGCATGCCCGGCTCAACCACAGCTGACAGCCCTTGGGTTGCGCCCCAGCTTTCGAGGCCAACAGCAATAAAATACCCCTGAATGATCGTCAGGACGACCGTTCCGTAGCGTGTATATTGATTGAGCTTTTTGCGGCCGCTTTCGCCTTCTTTCTTAAGAGCGCCAAGCGTCGGCGACAGCGATGTGCCCAACTGCACCACGATGGAAGCCGTGATATAAGGCATCACACCAAGCGCGATCAGGCTCATACGCTCAAGCGACCCGCCAGAGAACATATTGAAAAAGTCGAGGACGCCGCCCTTGGTCGTGTTGAACAGGGTTTCCAAAGCCTTAGGGTCAATCCCGGGCAACGGCACATGGCTCAACAACCGAAACACGACCAGCGCGCCCAAGGTGAACCAAATGCGGCTCTTCAGCTCCGACGCTTGGGAAAAGCGGGAGAGATTGAGACCGGCCTGCTGATTGGCAGAACTTGCCATAGATAATCGACCCTTAAAATAAGAACGGCGGGTCATGCCCTAAAGGCCGCCCGCCGTTCCATATAGAGATTCTTCAGCTTTTGTCTAAACCTCGAATGCGATTTGCTTAGGCCTTTTTCTTGGCCTTGGTCGTGCCCTTTTTGGCAGCGGCCTTTTCAGCAACCGGAACGACGTGGATGACATCCACAGAGCCGCCAGCCTTTTCAACCGCAGCCTTAGCAGCAGCAGAGGCGCCAGCCACCCGGAAGGCAACCTTCGCCGTGAGCTCACCCTTGGCGAGGAGGCGAACGCCGTCCTTACCACCACGGGCCAGACCAGCGGCTTTCAACGCCGCGTGATCAATCGTGCCCTTGGCATCGAGCTTCTTGGCGTCAATCACCTTCTGGATCGCGCCGAGATTTACTTCGGCATAATCCTTGGCGAAAATATTGTTAAAGCCGCGCTTCGGGAGACGCATGTGAAGGGGCATCTGGCCGCCTTCAAAGCCCGCAATCGAAACGCCACCACGGCTCTTCTGACCCTTTTGGCCACGGCCAGCGGTCTTACCCTTGCCCGACCCGATGCCGCGTCCAACGCGCATCCGGCTCTTACGGGCACCGTCATTATCACGGAGTTCATTCAATTTCATAATCTGCACTCGCTTTACTTGCCCGGCTTGGCCGGATCTGGTGTCGCTTTAGCCTCGGGGTATATCGCGCGTCATACCCCGGATCCCGACAAAAAGCCGGGATGCCCGACGCCAATTAGGCGTCGAGCACTTCGACCATGTGACGAACACTTTGGATCATCCCGCGCACAGCAGGCGTATCTTCCAGTTCCGAAACACGGTGCATCTTGTTGAGGCCAAGGCCAATCAGCGTTGCGCGCTGATCCTTGGTCCGGCGGATCGGCGAACCGACCTGCTTGATCTTGATCTTCGCCATCATCGATTACTCCGTAACCGCTTCGGCATCAGCCAGAGCTTCTGCCGCGCTGGCCCCACCGCGACCGAGAAGATCAGCGATCTTCTTGCCACGGCGCTGTGCCACCGACTTCGGGCTGGTCTGTTCGGTCAAAGCCGCAAACGTCGCCCGGATCATGTTATAAGGGTTCGATGTGCCAACCGACTTGGTGACGACGTCTGCGACACCCAGCGATTCAAACACAGCACGCATCGGACCACCGGCGATGATGCCCGTCCCTTGCGGGGCGGTGCGAACGGTCACGCGGCCTGCGCCGAAATGGCCATCGCCATCATGATGCAGCGTGCGGCCTTCCTTCAAAGGAACACGCACCATCGCGCGTTTGGCCGCCGCAGTCGCCTTGGAAATCGCTTCCGGCACTTCACGCGCCTTGCCATGACCAAAGCCTGCACGGCCCTTGCCATCGCCGACCACGACGAGTGCGGCAAAGCCAAAACGCTTACCACCCTTAACGGTCTTCGAAACGCGGTTGATGTGCACGAGCTTTTCGATCAGCTCTTCACCACCCTCTTCGGCGTTACCGCCACGGCGGTCGTCACGACGGCCACGGCCACCATCACGGCCACCACGGCCACGGTCATTACCGCCACGGCCACGACCGACGCGACCACGACCTTCGGTCTGCTCCGGCGCTGCGGCAGCAGCTTCTACAGCGGGGGCTTCGCCGCCCTGGATTTCTGTTTCGTCAGCCATTTAGAACTCCAATCCGCCTTCGCGAGCAGCGTCGGCAAGCGCCTTGACACGGCCATGAAACAGGAAGCCACCACGGTCGAACACGACCTTGGTCACGCCAGCTTTCTTGGCGCGTTCGGCAACAGCCTTACCCACCAAGACAGCCGCGTCGAGATTGGCTCCCGACTTGGTGCGGGCGTCCTTTTCGACGGTTGAGGCAGATGCCACAGTCTTTCCAGCATTATCGTCAATGATCTGCGCATAGATATGCCGACCCGAACGATGGATGGAGAGACGCGGACGCTGGCCAGCACGGGCCCGCAGCGAGGTGCGGACGCGCTGACGGCGCTTTTCGAATGTTGAGAATTTCTGGCCCATTACTTCTTCTTACCCTCCTTCCGGAAGATAAACTCGCCGCGATAGCGGATGCCCTTACCCTTATAGGGTTCAGGCTTACGCCAGCGACGGATTTCGGCGGCGATCTGGCCAACCTTCTGGCGATCAGCGCCAGAGATTTCGATCGTCGTCTGATCCGGGGTCTTGATATCAATGCCTTCCGGCACGTCGATGTCGATGTCGTGGCTATAGCCAAGCTGGAGCTTGAGTTTGCGGCCCTGCGCATTTGCGCGATAGCCGACACCCGTCATGTCCAGTGTCTTGGTGAAGCCATCCGTCACACCCGTGACGAGGTTCTGGATCAATGTCCGCTGCATGCCCCAAAACGCACGAGCGCGCTTTGTTTCATTGGCCGGACGCACGGTCAGCAGACCATCTTCCAGCGTGTAGCTTACATCATCAGCCTTTGGCATCGACAGCGTGCCCTTGGGGCCCTTAACTTCGATGACAGCGCCCTCGATAGAGGCCGTGACGCCTGCCGGTATCGAAACCGGCTTTTTGCCCGTGCGGCTCATCAGAACACCTCCGCGAGGACTTCGCCACCGACATTCTGGTCACGCGCTTCCGCGTCAGACAGAACACCCTTTGGCGTCGAAACGATGGTGATGCCCAGACCATTGCGAACACGCGGAAGCTCCTTAGAGCCCGAATAGACGCGGCGGCCTGGCTTCGAAATGCGGGCAACATGCTTAATCGCAGGCTGGCCTTCGAAATATTTCAGCTCGATGCGGATACCCGGATGAGCGCCAAGCGCTTCATCATGGTAGCCACGAATATAGCCTTCACGCTTCAGAACATCGAGAACGCGAACACGCAGCGTAGACGCCGGTGTCAAAACGCTATCCATCTTGGCGCGTTGGCCATTGCGGATGCGGGTGAGCATATCACCCAAGGGATCGGTCAATGCCATTTCTAAAGCCCCTTACCAGCTCGACTTCGTGACGCCGGGAATCAGGCCCTTATTGGCCAGATCCCGCAGCTGAACACGGCAGAGCCGGAATTTGCGGTAGTAAGCGCGCGGACGGCCGGTGAGTTCACACCGGTTACGAACGCGGGTCGGATTGCCGTTGCGCGGAATTTCCGCAAGCTTCAGCCGCGCGATGAGGCGCTCCGTTTCGTCCTTAGATTCGTCGTTTGCGATCGCCTTCAGCCGGGCATAACGCCCCGCGTACTTCTTAACGAGCTTCTTGCGACGCTCGTTCTTGTTGATCGAACTCAGTTTCGCCATGACTTAAGTTCTCTTCCTTCCGTCAGAGCAGCACCGCTTACGCGGCCTGCTGCTGCTCTTGGTCTTGCGGGAACGGGAAACCGAACAAACGAAGAAGCTCACGCGCTTCGTCGTCGGTCTTTGCGGTGGTGGTGACAATGATATCCATGCCACGCACTTTTTCGATCTTGTCGTAGCTGATTTCCGGGAAAACCAACTGCTCCTTGAGACCCATCGCATAATTGCCACGGCCGTCAAACGACTTGGGGTTCAGGCCCCGAAAGTCACGGACGCGCGGAAGTGCGATGGTGATCAAGCGATCAAGAAACTCATACATGCGTTCGCGGCGCAAGGTCACCTTGCAACCAATCGGCATGCCCTCACGCAGCTTAAACTGCGCAATCGATTTCTTAGCGCGAGTGATGACTGGCTTTTGACCAGCAATCAGCTCCATTTCAGCCGCTGCGATTTCGACCTTCTTCTTGTCTTGGGTCGCTTCGCCAACACCCATGTTGATGATGATCTTATCAAGACGCGGGACCTGAAGTGCGTTGGTATACCCAAACTTCTCGGTCATCGCCTTGGCGATCGTGGACTCATAAATGCCCTGCATGCGGGCTTTGTATTTGTCAGCCATTGATCAATTCTCCGGACTTCACGGCCACGCGGACCTTCTTGCCGTCCTTGATTTCGAAGCGAACGCGCGTTGGCTTGCCCGTCTTCGGATCTTCAATCGCCACCTTCGACACCGGCATCGGTGCTTCGCGACGTTCCAGACCACCTTGCGGATCGGCCTGGGTCGGCTTTTTGTGGCGGGTAGCGATATTCAAGCCAGCAACGAGAACCTTGCCATCCTTCGGAAAAGCCTTGGTCACTACGCCCGTCTTGCCCTTGTCCTTACCGGACAGGACGACGACCTTATCACCTTTTTTGATCTTGAGCGAAGCCATTACAGCACCTCCGGCGCAAGCGAGATGATCTTCATGAAGTTCTTCGCGCGCAACTCACGGCAGACCGGGCCGAAAATACGGGTCCCAATCGGCTCTTCGTTCTTGTTGACGAGAACAGCGGCATTACCGTCGAACCGGATCGTCGAGCCATCGGGACGATGAATGTCCTTAGCGGTACGAACGATGACGGCGCGATGTACATCGCCCTTCTTCACTTTGCCGCGCGGCTGGGCTTCTTTGATCGACACAACGATCACATCACCCACGCCAGCAAAGCGACGCTTTGAGCCACCGAGCACCTTGATGCACTGAACGCGCTTGGCGCCAGAGTTATCGGCAACGTCGAGATTGGACTGCATCTGAATCATGGATCAGCCCTCCATCGGATCGGCAATTGCAGCAGCGCCGCCGACCTTTTCAATGACCGTCCAGGTCTTCAGCTTCGAAATAGGGGCACATTCTTCAATGCGCACCACTTCGCCCTCTTTGAAGGTATTGCCTTCATCATGGGCGTGATACTTCTTCGAACGACGAATGATCTTACCGTAAAGTGGATGTTTCACCTTCCGCTCTACCTTGACCACCACGGTCTTGTCGGTCTTGTCGGATACGACCGTTCCGGTCAGCACGCGCTTTGGCATGTCACCTGGTCCTTACTTGGCCGCAGCCGCAGCGGAGCGCTGCGCCTGAAGCGTCTTGATGCGGGCGATATCGCGACGCACCACTTGGATGCGGGCGGGCTTCTCAAGCTGGCTCGTGGCCGCCTGAAAGCGCAAGTTGAATTGCTCACGCTTCAAATTGGTCAGTTCCTCTACCAGCTGGTCGTCGGTCTTGACCTTGAGATCGGCAATCTTTGTCATCATGCAGCTCCCAGGTGAGAGAAGTCACCCAGACGGGCAACGACTTTGGTCTTGATCGGCAGCTTTTCAGCGGCACGGCTGAACGCCACAGCGGCGATCGGGCCGGGAACGCCGTCCAGTTCAAACAGGATACGGCCGGGCTTAACGCGTGCCGCCCAAAATTCAGGCGACCCCTTACCAGAGCCCATGCGGACTTCGGCAGGCTTTGACGACACAGGCACATCTGGGAACACGCGGATCCAGAGGCGGCCCTGACGGCGAATGTGACGTGTGATGGCACGACGCGCAGCTTCGATCTGGCGCGCGGTAATACGATCTGGCTCAAGCGCCTTCAGCCCATAAGAACCGAAGTTCAGGCTGGTGCCGCCCTTGGCATCGCCATGGATACGGCCCTTATGCGCCTTGCGGAATTTGGTGCGTTTCGGTTGCAGCATTGCTCTATCCTAAACTCAGCGGGCCGGACGGACGCCGGACGTCTGCGCGTCGAGCATCAGGCGATCCGTGGCCATCGGGTCATGGCCAAGGATTTCACCCTTGAAGATCCAGACCTTGATACCGCAGATGCCATAAGCTGTCAGTGCTTCGGCTTCGGCATAATCGACATTGGCGCGAAGCGTGTGCAGTGGCACACGGCCTTCACGATACCATTCGGTGCGGGCGATTTCAGCACCACCCAAGCGACCAGCGCAGGTGATACGAATGCCCTCGGCTCCAAGACGAAGCGCCGATTGCACCGCGCGCTTCATGGCGCGACGGAAAGCGATACGACGCTCCAGCTGATCTGCCACACCCTGTGCGACAAGCTTGGAGTCAATTTCCGGCTTGCGGATTTCGACAATGTTCAGCGAAACTTCGCCGGACGTCTTGGCAGCAAGCGTCTTGCGCAGCTTTTCAATGTCCGCACCCTTCTTGCCGATGATCACGCCAGGGCGTGCGGCATAGATGGCGATACGGCAATTCTTTGCCGGACGCTCAATAACAACCTTCGAGATCGCAGCCTGCGGCAACGACTTAAAGATGAACTTGCGCAGTTTCAGATCTTCCAAAAGAAGACGCCCATAGTCCGCGCCATCGGCGTACCAGCGGCTCTCCCAAGTGAGGATGATCTGGAGGCGCAGGCCGATCGGATTGCTCTTCTGACCCATGGCTTATGCCTCCTCTTGCACTTCACGAACAACCACACGCAGGCGGCTGAACGGTTTGACGATGCGGGTCGAACGGCCACGCGCACGGGTCGCAAAGCGCTTCATAGCCAGCGACTTACCCACGCTCGCTTCGCTGACGACAAGCGCGTCAATGTCGAGATTGTGGTTATTCTCAGCATTGGCAATTGCCGATGCCAGAACCTTGCGCACATCAACAGCCATACCCTTGGTAGAGAACTGAAGGATGTTCAGTGCGTCACTGGCTTTCTTGCCGCGGATCAGGCCCGCAACAAGGTTCAGCTTATAGGCCGAGCCGCGGATCATAGCGCCAACAGCCAGAGCTTCCTTATCGCCAACGCGACGGGGAGATGCAGATTTAGACATCAGCGCTTGCCCTTCTTGTCAGCGGCGTGGCCCGGGAAGGTGCGCGTCGGCGCAAATTCACCCAGCTTCATGCCAACCATGTCCTCATTCACCGTAACGGGAATGAACTTACGGCCATTATAGACGTTAAACGTCAGGCCAACGAACTGCGGAAGAATCGTCGAGCGGCGCGACCAGGTTTTGATCGGGCCAGCACGGGTGCCAGCCTCTGCAGCGGTTTCTGCCTTCTTCAGCAGGTGCAGGTCTACAAAAGGACCTTTCCAGACGGAACGGGCCATGACTTACCTCTTCTTCTTCGCGTGACGCGACCGGATGATCATCTTGTCAGTCGACTTGTTGGAACGCGTACGCGCACCCTTGGTCGGCTTACCCCATGGCGTCACTGGGTGACGACCACCTGAAGTCCGGCCTTCACCACCACCATGAGGGTGATCGACCGGGTTCTTCGCAACACCGCGCGTCAGCGGACGGCGGCCCAGCCAGCGGTTGCGGCCAGCCTTTGCAAGATTGGTGTTACCATTATCGGGGTTCGACACGGCACCAACAGTGCCCATGCAATCGCCGCGCAGGTAGCGCTGCTCGCCCGAATTCAGACGAACAATGACCATGCCACGATCGCGACCAACGACCTGCACATAAGTGCCCGCCGAACGTGCAATCTGGCCACCCTTGCCCGGCTTCATCTCCACATTGTGGACAATGGTGCCGACCGGCATCTGGGCGAGTTCCATGGAGTTGCCCGGCTTCACATCGGTCTTCTTGCCTGCGATGACCTTGTCACCAGGAGCAAGACGCTGCGGCGCCAAGATATAGGCCTGCTCACCATCGTCATAGTTGACGAGCGCGATGAAGGCGGTGCGGTTGGGGTCATATTCCAAACGCTCGACCGTCGCTTCCACGTCCCATTTGCGACGCTTAAAGTCGATGATGCGATAACGCTGCTTGTGACCACCGGCGATGCCGCGTGAGGTCACATGACCCTTATTGTTGCGGCCGCCCGTCTTGCGCTTACCTTCGGTCAACGCCTTAACAGGCTTGCCCTTATGCAGCGCGGAGCGGTCAACCAGGATCAGGCCACGGCGGGCCGGGCTGGTTGGGTTATAATGCTTCAGTGCCATGGTTCTCAGATCCCCGTGGTCACGTCGATCGACTGGCCATCAGCCAGCGTCACAATCGCTTTTTTGAAGTCCGAACGACGGTAGGCTGCGCCCTTCCAACGTTTGGTCTTACCCTTTTGGACGATGGTGTTCACGCCCGTCACCTTGACGTCGAAGAGAGCTTCAACGGCCGCCTTGATCTGCGGCTTGGTGGCGTCGTTGGCGACACGGAACACAACTGCGTTCTGCTCACTCGCCATGGTCGCCTTTTCCGTGATGTGGGGCGCAAGCACCACATCCTAGTGGCGAAGATCCTCTTGATTTTTAGCCAGTGAAGCGCGCCTCCAGCTTTTCAACGCCAGCGCGGGTCAAGACCAGCGTGTCATGGCGAAGGATGTCGTAAACATTGGCGCCCATAGCAGGCAAAACGTCGACGCCGGGAATGTTGGCGGTTGCAAGCGCGAAGCTCGTTTCCACATTCTCACCGTCAATCACAAGTGCCGTCTTGCCGAAACCCAGCTTGCTGAGCGTACCGACAAGCGCCTTTGTCTTGGCTTCCTTAACAGCGAGGTCTTCCAGCACGATGAGCGTGCCAGATTTCGCCTTCGCCGACAGGGCCATCTTCAGGCCAAGCGCACGGATTTTCTTGTTCAGCGACGGGTTAAAGTCACGAACACGCGGGCCATGAGCCTTACCACCGCCAATAAAGACGGGAGCGCGGCGATCGCCGTGACGGGCGGTACCACCTCCCTTTTGGCGACCAAACTTCTTGCCGGTGCGGGCCACATCAGCACGCTCACGCGCGCCGCGGGCTGTCCCACGAGCATTTTCGAGCTGCCAAGTGACAACACGGTGCAGAATATCTGCACGCGGTTCTAGGCCGAACACGTCGTCCGCCAGATCAATGTCGCCCTTTGCCTTGGCATCGAGGGTCTGAACCTTGAGCTTCATGGCTTAGCCCTCCTGGGTTTCGGCAGCTTCAGGCGCATCAGCGACTTCAGCCGGAGTTTCAGCGGGAGCTTCGACCGGAGCGCCAGCGGAGCGAACCGCGGCGGGGTACGGAGCGTCGGCGGGGCGCGACACCTTAACGGAGTCAATAACGGTCAACCACGTGCCCTTGGCACCCGGCACCGAACCGCGCACGAACAGTAGGCCACGCTCAACATCCGTGAGGACGATTTCGAGGTTCTGCTGTGTGCGCTGACGGTCGCCCATGTGGCCGGCCATCTTCTTGTTCTTGAAGACCTGACCCGGATCCTGACGCTGACCCGTCGAACCGTGCGAACGGTGCGAGACCGACACACCGTGGGTCGCGCGCAGACCCCCGAAGCCCCAACGCTTCATGGCGCCTGCAAAGCCCTTACCCTGGGTATGGCCAGCAACGTCAACGAGTTGACCCGTTACGAAATGATCGGCTGCGATTTCTGCGCCAACATCAACCAGCGCATCTTCAGCGACGCGGAATTCGACGAGACGAGCCTTGGGCTCAACCTCTGCCTTCGCGAAGTGACCGCGCTGCGGTTTGGCAACATTCTTAGCTTTAGCCGCGCCTGCACCCAGCTGAACCGCGACATAACCGTCGCGATCAAGCGTGCGCTGCGACACGACCTGACAATTTTCAAGCGAAAGAACGGTAACGGGAACGTGACGACCATCTTCTTTGAAGATGCGCGTCATGCCGACCTTCTTCGCGATCACGCCAGTGCGCATGATCCGTTTCTCCCTAATACAGAGGCCCACGGAGACCTATTCCCCGCGGGCATGTGAGCCCAAATTGTAATGCATCGCCCCGCCTGGGCTAATTTCCAGCCATTTCAGACCGAAAAGACGGGGGACGCAGACCCGAACTATCGTCCGGCGGTATCCCAAATCTCTTGAGAGACAAAGCCCTTAGCCGAGCTTGATCTCAACATCAACCCCTGCAGCGAGATCGAGCTTCATTAAAGCATCAACCGTCTGAGGGGTGGGCTGCACGATATCGAGCAGCCGCTTATAGGTCCGAACCTCAAACTGCTCGCGCGACTTTTTGTCGACGTGCGGGCCGCGGTTGACCGTGAATTTCTCAATTCTCGTCGGGAGCGGAATGGGACCGCGGATTAAGGCACCTGTGCGCTTTGCCGTTTCGGCGATGTCGCCAGTTGCCTGATCAAGCACACGATGATCGAATGCCTTTAGGCGGATGCGAATATTCTGCGTTTCCATGTCCGTTTACCGATGAGAAAGAGCCAAAAACATTAAACAAGCAAACCGCCCGATCCTCACGGGGAGAATCGGGCGGTGTTGATTGCGTTGTATTACTTCGAGATCGAAGCGACAACCCCGGAACCGACGGTCCGGCCGCCTTCACGGATCGAGAAGCGGAGACCCTGCTCCATCGCGATCGGTGCGATCAGCTTGATAGCAAGCTGAACGTTGTCGCCGGGCATGACCATTTCCGTACCTTCGGGAAGAACAACTTCACCGGTGACGTCGGTCGTGCGGAAGTAGAACTGCGGACGATAGTTCGCAAAGAACGGCGTGTGACGGCCGCCTTCTTCCTTCGACAGAACATACACTTCCGAAGTGAACTCGGTGTGCGGCGTGATCGAGCCGGGCTTGCAGAGAACCTGGCCACGCTCAACTTCTTCACGGCCAACGCCGCGGATGAGAGCGCCAATGTTATCGCCAGCTTCACCCTGATCGAGCAGCTTGCGGAACATTTCAACGCCGGTCACGACGGTCTTCTTCGTGTCCTTAAGGCCGACGATTTCGACTTCTTCGCCAACCTTCACAACGCCGGTTTCAACGCGGCCGGTCACAACCGTACCACGACCCGAGATCGAGAACACGTCTTCGATCGGCATCAGGAACGGCTTGTCGAGCGGACGCGCCGGCTGCGGAATGAAGCTGTCAACAGCAGCCATCAGCTTGAGAATGGCATCGCGGCCAATTTCAGGCTTGTCGCCATTGAGTGCGCATGTTGCCGAACCCTGAATGACGGGGATGTTGTCGCCGTCAAAGTCATAGTTGGAGAGCAATTCGCGGATTTCCATTTCGACGAGCTCGAGGATTTCGGCGTCGTCAACAAGGTCAACCTTGTTCATGAACACAACGAGCTGCGGCACGCCAACCTGACGAGCGAGCAGGATGTGCTCACGGGTCTGGGGCATCGGGCCGTCTGTGGCCGAAACGACGAGAATGCCGCCGTCCATCTGCGCGGCACCGGTGATCATGTTCTTCACA
>JBJTAW010000128.1:0-2595 GCA_046091025.1 Chakrabartia sp.
CTATAAGGGCGGCCCGTTCATCAGCGTCGCCGATGCCGAGGTGAAGGGCCCTTGGGCCGTCTTCTTCTGCTATCCAGCGGACTTCTCCTGTGTGTGCCCGTCCGAGGTGGATGATCTGGCCGATCATTATGCTGAATTTGAAAAGCTGGGCGTTGAAATCTACGCCGTGTCGACCGACACGCATTTCAGCCACAAGGCCTGGCATGACACGTCGCCTGCCATTGGCAAGATCCGCTATACGATGATCGGTGATCCGTCGGGCGTTGTGACCAACAACTTCGACGTGATGCGTCCGGGCGTCGGCCTGGCCGACCGCGGCACGTTCGTTGTCGATCCCCAGGGCATCATCCAAGTGATGGAAATCACCTCGGAAGGCGTCGGCCGCAACGCTGCAGAACTGCTCCGCAAGATCAAGGCTGCGCAATATGTTGCTGCTCACCCCGGTGAAGTCTGCCCGGCCAAGTGGGAAGAAGGCGAAAAGACGCTTGCTCCCTCGCTTGATCTCGTTGGCAAAATCTAACGAAACCCGAAGTCCCGCCTATTTCCTCTCCCCCCTTTGGCGGGGCTTTACCGGGGCCGGTCATGCGGCCGGCCCCGGGCCCTTAAATCGGAATTTGACCCATGCTTGACGCAAATCTGAAGCAACAGCTCTCGGCCTATATGGCCAACATTACCATGCCCGTGGAATTGCTGCTGTCTTTGGAGGATGGCCCCAAGTCGCGCGAGCTAGAAGAGCTGGCGCAAGACATTGCCGCCCTTTCCGACAAGGTGTCGCTGGCCCGTACAGATGACGATGCGCGTCGGCCCAGCATGCTCATCCGTCGCGTTGGCACGGACATTGACGTGCGCTTTGCGGGTCTTCCCATGGGGCATGAATTTACGTCTTTGGTGCTGGCCCTGCTGCAAGTCGGCGGCCACCCCTCCAAGGCCGCGCAAGATGTGATCGAACAGGTCAAGGCCTTGGACGGCGATTACGTCTTTGAAACCTATTTTTCCCTCTCCTGCCAGAACTGCCCGGATGTGGTGCAGGCGCTGAACCTGATGAGCGTGCTCAACCCTCGGATCAAGCATGTCGCCATTGATGGCGCGCTGTTCCAGAGCGAAGTGACCGACCGCAAGGTCATGGCCGTGCCCATGGTCTTCCTCAATGGGGAGGTTTTTGGTCAGGGCCGGATGGATTTGGAACAGATTGTCGCCAAGCTCGACAGCGGCGCTGAGGCGCGTGCGGCTGAAAAGATCAAGGCGAAGGATGCCTTTGATGTGCTCGTCGTGGGCGGCGGCCCCGCGGGTGCGGCAGCGGCTGTTTACGCGGCCCGTAAAGGCATCCGAACGGGCATTGCGGCTGAACGCTTTGGCGGTCAGGTGCTCGACACGATGGGGATTGAGAATTTCATTTCCGTCTCCCACACCGAAGGGCCAAAGCTCGTCGCGCAGTTGGAACAGCATGTGAAGGACTATGATGTTGACATCATGAACCTTCAGCGCGCCGACAAGCTGATCCCAGCCAAGAGTGAAGGCGGCTTCCATGAAGTTGTTCTCGCTAATGGCGCCAGCCTCAAGGCGAAGACGGTGATCCTCTCCACCGGGGCCCGCTGGCGCCAGATGAATGTGCCGGGCGAGGATGAGTATCGCAACAGGGGCGTTGCCTATTGCCCGCATTGCGACGGTCCCTTGTTCAAGGGCAAGCGTGTGGCCGTGATCGGCGGCGGCAATTCGGGCGTGGAAGCGGCCATTGACCTGGCTGGCATTGTTGCCGAAGTGACCCTGATTGAATTTGACAATCAACTGCGCGCCGATGCGGTGTTGCAGGCCAAGCTCAACAGCTTGCCCAATGTCCGTGTGATTGTCTCGGCGCTCACGACCGAAGTGCATGGGTATGGTGAAAAGGTGACGGGTCTGAGCTATCAGGATCGCACCAATGATCAGGTCATTCACCTTCCGCTCGACGGGATTTTTGTTCAGATTGGGCTCGTGCCCAATAGCGAATGGTTGCAGGGCACGCTGGCCTTAAGTCCGCGCGGTGAGATTGAGGTGGATGCCAAAGGCGCAACCAGCGTGCCGGGTGTCTTCGCAGCGGGGGATGTCACAACGACCCCCTATAAGCAGATCATCATTGCGATGGGTGAAGGATCAAAATCCGCCTTGTCGGCCGTGGACTCTCTCATCCGCCTGCCCGCTGAACAGGATCAGGCGCTCGCCGCCTGATCCTCATCTGGGAAAGACAAGAAACCAAAAGAAGATGGCGGTTGCGGCCGCCATCACCGCCGTTGCTGTCCAGCCGAGCCATGTCGCCCGCTGAGGGAGAGTTAAATCCCCCATGGCTGCTTTGTTGCGCACGATCAGCATAATGACGGCCATTAATGGCGCGGCCAGCACGCCATTGACAACGGCTGCCCAGTATAAAGCGCGGGCGGGATCAAGGCCTGCAAAGTTGATGAGGCCACCAGCGAGGGTGGTGGCGGCAATCGCCCCATAAAAGAATTTTGCCTTGAGCGGGCGGGCCGCAAGGCTGCCGGTGCGGCCGAGCATTTCTGTGATGGCATAAGCGGCAGACCCTGCCAGAACAGGTACGGCCAAAAGCCCGGTACCGATAAT
>JBJTAW010000129.1:0-4435 GCA_046091025.1 Chakrabartia sp.
GATTATCGGTTGGCCAAGGGGGCGTCGCTGCGTTTTGGCTATGCCGAGACGAGCCGGGCACCCACCCCGGCTGAACTCTCCTGCGCCGAAGAAAATGCGCCGTGCAGCCTCACCAATTTCTTCGTGGCAGACCCGCCGTTGGATCAGGTGGTGGCCAAAAGCTGGGAAGCCGGATCGAATGGTGCCTGGCAGGTTGCGGGATGGCAGGGTGGCTGGTCCATCTCATTTTATCGCACAGCGATCTCAAATGATCTGCTGCTCACGGCAGCCGAAACGCGTGGGCGGGCATTTTTTCAGAATATCGGCCAAACCCGGCGGGACGGCATAGAGGCCCATGGCACAGCGCGGCGGGGACCGTGGTCGCTTGATATTGGGTATGCGTTTACCCGGGCGCAGTTTCGCTCTCCCTTTGTGGCGAACAGCCCGGGCAATCCAAATGCGGATGAGGAAGGGCGCATTCAGATTCTACCGTCAAATCATCTGCCCGGTATTCCGATGCATCGCGGCCTTGCTTCCTTGGGCTATGATGCCGGGCATTGGACGTTCAAGGCGGACATGCACGCGCAATCTGGCCAATGGCGCATGGGCGATGAAGGCAATGTGGACCGCAAGCTTGCGGGCTTTGTCCGCTTTGATCTGGGTGCTGCGGTCAAGCTGGGGCGCGGGCTGACGGCCTATCTGGATGGCACCAATATCCTCAATCGCCACCATGCGACCTTTGGGGCCTATTCAGAAACTGACGAGATAGATTTGGACGAAGTGCCCGGCGCCAGTGATCCGCGTGCCAACTCCCCCGCTGCCCCCCGTCGCATTCTTCTTGGTCTGCGCTGGCGTCGCTAGTGCGGGTTCGCCATGTCCCCGTGCTTTTGACCATGGGCCTTGCCTTGGCGCGCGCGGGCGTCCTATGTGCACATCAGTAGAGATTTTAGAGAAAAGACGCGAAACTCCATGTCCGATCTGCCCAACATCCAGTCCGGTTCGACCACGCTGCTTGCGGCACCTGATATCAAGGTGAATGTGCGCGAAGTGTTTGGCATTGATGTCGATATGGAATGCCCCGCCTTTTCGCAGGCGGACGAGCGCGTTCCCGATCTTGACCCCAGCTATGTGTTTGATCCGGATACCACGCTCGCGATTTTGGCGGGCTTTGCCTATAATCGCCGCGTCATGGTGCAGGGCTATCATGGCACCGGCAAATCGACGCATATCGAACAAGTCGCCGCGCGCCTGAAATGGCCGTGCATCCGCATCAACCTTGATGCCCATATTAGCCGTATCGACTTGATCGGGCGCGATGCGATTGTCCTGCGCGATGGGCAGCAGGTGACTGAATTCCGCGAAGGTCTCTTGCCTTGGGCGTTGCAGACACCGACCGCGCTTGTCTTTGATGAATATGATGCTGGCCGCCCAGACGTGATGTTCGTCATACAGCGCGTGCTGGAAACCGAAGGCAAGCTGACGCTGCTCGATCAGAATCGCGTCATCCGCCCCAGCCCTTGGTTCCGCATGTTCGCAACCGCCAACACCGTTGGCCTTGGCGATACAAGCGGGCTCTATCACGGGACACAGCAGATCAACCAGGGCCAGATGGACCGCTGGAACATCGTTGTTGGTCTCAATTATCTTCCCGCCGAGGTGGAGACGCAAATTGTTCAGGCCAAGGCGAAGGACTCAGATCCGCAGCTGATCGCCAATATGGTCAAGGTCGCTGATCTCAGCCGCCAAGGCTTTATCAATGGCGATATCTCGACCGTGATGAGCCCCCGCACCGTGATCACTTGGGCGCAAAATACCGCGATTTTCAAAGATGCGGGTTTTGCCTTCCGCTTGTCCTTCCTCAACAAATGCGATGAGGCAGAACGCGCCTTGGTGGCGGAATGTTATCAGCGCGTCTTTGGCAAAGACTTGCCGGAAAGCGTCGTTGGTAAAGCGGGCTGATCGCTCGATTTGCGTGCTGAGATGTGTTGAAAATCTGCTTCTCCCCCTTTTCGCGGCGCGGCAAGGGGGCTAGTGACTGTGGTCATGTCTTCACGCCCACGCACCTTGTACGAAAAAATCTGGGACGCCCATGTCGTCGATCGCCGTGAGGATGGCACTTGCCTCATCTTCATCGACCGGCATCTCGTCCATGAAGTCACCAGCCCACAGGCTTTTGAAAGTCTGCGTTTGGCAGGCCGAAAGGTGCGGCGTCCGGATCTGACCTTGGCGGTGCCGGATCATAATTTGCCGACCACAGCTCGGCTGGATGCGGCGGGCAAGCGCCTGCCGATTGCGGACCCTGAAAGTGCAGCGCAATTGGCCGCGCTGGAGCGCGATGCCCCGGCCTTTGGCATTCGTTATATTGGCCCGACGGATCTGGAGCAGGGTATTGTCCATGTGGTCGGGCCGGAACAGGGCTTTTCGCTTCCCGGCACAACCATTGTCTGTGGGGACAGTCACACGGCTTGCCATGGCGGGCTGGGGGCACTCGCCTTTGGCATTGGCACGAGCGAGGTTGAGCATGTGCTGGCCACGCAGACGCTGCTGCTCAAGCAATCCAAGACAATGGAAGTCCGCGTGGAGGGAGAAGCTGGCCCCGGTGTGACTGCCAAGGATTTTGTGCTGGAGATTTTCCGGCGCATTGGCGCGGCCGGTGGCACGGGTCATGTGATTGAGTTTACCGGTTCGGCCATTCGCAGTTTGTCGATTGAGGGCCGCCTGACCGTCTCCAACATGGCGATTGAAGGCGGCGCGCGTGCTGGCCTGATCGCGCCAGATGATGTGACCTTTGCCTATCTCAAGGGCCGCCCCATGGCCCCGAAAGGCGCAGAATGGGATGCTGCTGTTGCCTATTGGCGGTCCCTCGCAACCGATGCAGGCGCTCAATATGATAAAACCATTATCATCAACGCGGCCGACATCGTCCCCAATGTCACCTGGGGCACCAGCCCGGAAGACGTGGTGCCGATCACTGGCGTGGTGCCCGATCCAATGAGCTTTGCCGACCCGTCAAAGCAGGTCGCCGCGCAAAAATCGCTCGATTATATGGGCCTTGTCCCCGGCCAGAAGATGGCCGACGTCGCGGTGCAGAATGTCTTTATCGGCAGCTGCACCAACAGCCGGATAGAGGATCTGCGCGCCGCTGCTGCGGTGCTAAAAGGCAGGCGCAAGGCGGATAGTGTTGCATGGGCGATCATCGTTCCCGGCTCTGGCCTTGTGAAGGCGCAGGCCGAGGCCGAAGGGCTGGACCGCATCTTCATCGATGCCGGGCTTGAATGGCGCGAACCCGGCTGCTCGGCCTGTCTCGGCATGAACCCAGATAAGGTCCCAGCGGGGGAACGCTGCGCGTCCACCAGCAACCGTAATTTTGTCGGACGACAAGGGCCGGGTGCGCGCACGCATCTTGTTTCCCCCGCAATGGCCGCCGCCGCTGCTGTGACGGGTCGGCTCACGGATGTGCGGGATCTGGTCTAGCCTGACGGGCGGGGATTACCCGCCCATAAAGCCGAACAAATGTCCCGCCACCTTGCGCATCTGGATCTGTTCTGATCCTTCGGTGATGCGATAGCGGCGGTGGTGGCGATAAATATGTTCGAACGGCTTGTGGCGGGAATAGCCAATGCCGCCATGCACCTGCATCGCAAAATCAGCCGCCTCGCAGCACAGCCGGTTTGCGCGATAATTGCACATGGACACCTTATCTGACAGGCGAATGGCGACTTCGGGCTTGGTCATGGTGTCCATTTGCGCCGCTGTTTTCCAGATCAACAGGCGAAGCATTTCGGCCTCTGTCTGCAGCTCCACCAGCGGGAATTGGATCGCCTGATTGACGGCCAGTGGCTTACCAAAGGGCTTGCGTTCTTGGGCGTATTTGACCGACTCATCGATGCAATATTGCGCCGCACCCAGTGACGAGGCCGCCTGGCGAATGCGATTTTCATGGACGAAATGCTGCGCAACGGCGAGCCCCTCATCCAGCTTTCCAAGGACGGCCGTCTCCGGAACCCAGACATTGGTGTAGGAACATTTCGGGTGGTCGGTCGGCATGTTGAACGTCCACAGATACTCGCCAATCTGAAAGCCCGGCGCGTCGGTGGGCACGACGAAGCAGGTGATACCGCGCGCCTTGCCATCATCGCCATTGGTGCGGGCAAAGGTCATGACATGCGTTGCCACATGCAGGCCAGTCGTCCACATTTTATTGCCATCAATGCGATAGCCGGGAATGCCGTCGCGCATTTCGGGCACAGCGCGCGTATCCATATGCGTGGCGTCCGATCCATGGTCTTCTTCGGTCAGGCCAAAGGACCAGCGCATCCGCCCGGCGAGCATTTCGGGACTGAAGTCGCGCGTTGGCTGATCCGTGCCATAGTCGCGCGGCGTCTGCACCTGCCCCAAATTGCCGCCGAGGGGGCTAGCAGTCTGCGCGTCAGGCTGCTTCCCCAGCCCCGGAGCG
>JBJTAW010000130.1:0-2518 GCA_046091025.1 Chakrabartia sp.
GGTATGTGGTTTTCATGGGCAAAGGTGCGCTGGAACAGACGCTTCGGGATTCGGCGTCTAGATTGCGTGACCAGCTTGCTTTCCAGTATGAGCGCGACCTGATCCGGGAAGTTTTGTCGACGGCCCCACCGAATGTTTCGCTCGCGACGATAGGCGCGGAACATTTCGCCATTGACGAGCAAGCGGTGCTTTCCAGCACAATGGCTAGTTTCAGCAACGGACAGTTGGCGAGTCAAACTGTTGGTCGCGAGCTTAAGCAATTACGTGCACTAGCTCAGAACTTTCAGTTCAGCGATACCATATCATCGGTGATGGGTCGACTGCGTGGCGTGCGAGTTCTGGAGCGAGCCCGATTTGTGCCAATGGCGCCGCACGCTGAACTGGTCGAATGGACGTCAGGAGCGACTGTCGGGATAATCCCCTATGAGAATGTTGGGCTTAACCATTGGAACTGCTCGCCCAACAAACTTTGGGAGTATCCCAATGCTGGGGTGCCAATCTTGGCGTCGCGGCTGCATTTCTTGTCCCAAGTGATCAACCAATGGGGCACCGGGTGGACCTTCGCTTCGGACCCCACTGTCGCAGAGATTGTTGCCGCCGTACGAGCAATTTCTGATGCCGAGCTTGAAGAAAAACGCGTAGCATGTCGACGCTTTATCGAGGCCGACAACTATACGCTTCATGAACAGCGCCTCCTGAGTCTGGTGGATGGGCTATTTGTATAAGGCCGCTTCTAATCAAACTTACTGAAAGGAAAGATCCGGTGACCGAACCCGCTAGCTATGCTTTGATCGGTGCTGCAGGTTACATTGCTCCGCGCCATCTGAAGGCGATCCGCGAGACTGGCGGCACGCTGGTTTCGGCCTTTGACATCAACGACAGCGTCGGGATCATGGACAGCCATTTTCCAGATGCGGCTTTTTTTACAGAGTTCGAGCAGTTTGAGGCCCATGCCCATGCGTTAACACGTGCCGGGCGGGGGCTTGATTATGTGGCGATATGCAGCCCGAACTATCTGCACAAGGCGCATTCGGCCTTTGCGCTTCGGGCCGGGGCGGATGCAATCTGTGAAAAGCCGCTGGTGCTGAACGTGTCAGATCTGGACGATCTGGCCCAGGTTGAGGCTGACACCGGCAAGCGCGTCTATTCGATCCTGCAACTGCGCCTGCATCCCGCGATCATCGCCCTGCGCGAGAAAATCGCAGGGGCACCGCCGGGCAAAGTGTTTGATGTCGACCTGACTTACATCACCTCACGGGGGGCTTGGTATCACGCAAGCTGGAAGGGGTTCGAGCACAAGTCGGGCGGGATCGCGACCAACATCGGCGTGCATTTCTATGACATGCTGCATTTTCTGTTCGGGGCAAACACCGCCAATGTCGTGCATCACCGGGGCGCCGATGCCGCAGCCGGTTATCTAGAGTTCGATCGGGCCCGAGTGCGCTGGATGCTATCGATCAACCGCAACAACCTACCGCCGCAGACACCCTCGGGCCAAACGACCTATCGCTCGATCACCATAGACGGTGAGGAGATCGAATTCTCAGGGGGCTTCACCGACCTGCACACTCTCAGCTATCAGCAGGTTCTGGCCGGCCAAGGCTTCGGCTTGGCTGAGGTGCGCCCTGCAATCACCATGGTTGAACATATTCGCAGCGCGGCGTTGCAGCCTGGCCAAGGCGCAGCGCATCCTGCACTGGTTGGCCTAGCAATATGAACACTGGGGCCAAACTGTCGTCTTCCAATAGACCGCTGGTAGTCTTTGCCTATGCATTTCCACACCGCAAGACGCAAGATTTCTTGATAGAACTTTTGGTGGCTGGCCATACAGACCTGACCGTGATCGGAGCGCCCATAAAGAAGCTCGCCCACGTTGATCGTACACAGTACTTCCGTAGCTCTTTGCGTCGCCCGATCGGGCCAGAGACGTCCGTGCTGTGTCGGGCGCTGGGGCTAAGCTATGTCGAGGCAGAGCACGACGATTTCGAAACGATTTCTAGAGTCGCCCGGCACTCTGGCGCGCGGATGGCTATCATTTCAGGGGCGCGTATCCTCAATCGCAGGGCTATAGATATCTTTTCCGACGGTGTCTTGAATCTGCACCCAGGAAAACTCCCTCAGACGGCCGGACTGGATTCCTTCTATTACTCGATTACATACAACGTGCCTCTTGGGGTGACCGCTCATTTCATCGATCACCGGATCGACGCAGGATACGAGCTCTTTTTCGAAGAGACGCCAGTTAACCCCTCTGATACCCCCGAGATTATGTTGGAGAACAACTACCAGAGCCAGATCGTGGCATTAAGACGGTTTCTCACAATACTGGCTCTTGGCAAGCTAAAGACGGTACCTATTGACCGACCGATCAAGAACTATCCGATGGCGCCCGAGGCAAAGCATGCGGCACTCCTCAAATTACCCGAATGGCAAGCTGAACAATATCTGTCGCAACAAGCTCGGCAACTGATTGCAGAGATTGAGGGTGACGATCAGGACCGGGTTCGTACGATACTGT
>JBJTAW010000131.1:0-2623 GCA_046091025.1 Chakrabartia sp.
GTGTGCGCACCGGGCCCGTATATTGTCTTCTGCGAATGGGATAAGTCGGACGTTACGGCCGAAGCCTCATCGATCCTCGACAATGCGGTCACGGCTTATGCAGATTGCGGCCAAGCGCAGGTCATGCTGGCCGGCCACGCCGATAAATCGGGCAAGCCCAAGTATAATATGGGTCTTTCCGAGCGTCGCAACGGATCGGTTCGCACTTATCTTGAAGGCAAGGGTGTTCCTGCTGGCGTCATTGCCACGCAAGCCTTTGGTGAAGGCGCCCCGCGCGTTGAAACCGCCGATGGTGTGCGTGAAATCCAAAACCGTCGGGTGGAAATCACCTACGGTCCGGGTTCTGGCCAGTAAGCAAACTGACACGCTTGCGTGACAGAGATGAGGGGGCTGGTCTTGCGACTGGCCCCCTTTTTCATGGGGAGAGCAAAGTGGGGCATGCGCTTGTCCCACAACGCCTTCCCCATCTAGATAACCGGGACGCGGCATGAAGATTACGATGATTGGGGCCGGCTATGTTGGGCTGGTATCCGGGACATGTTTGGCAGATTTCGGGCATGACGTCATCTGCGTCGATCTTGATCTGAATAAGATTGATGCCCTGCTCAGCGGGGTGATGCCCATTTATGAGCCCGGCCTAGCAGAATTGGTTGCCGCCAATGTGCGTGCAGGTCGGCTGTCCTTTACGACCGACCTTAAAGCCGCAGTTGCGGGGGCAGATGCAGCCTTCATCGCGGTTGGCACGCCCTCTCGCCGGGGGGATGGCCATGCTGACCTGACCTATGTGTATCAGGCCGCGCGCGACATTGCCGATGCGATAACCGGGCCGCTGGTTGTCGTCACCAAATCGACTGTTCCCGTTGGCACAGGGGATGAAGTGGACCGTATCTTGCGTGAAATGGCTCCCGATGCCGATGTGACCGTCGTCTCCACCCCAGAATTTCTACGCGAAGGGGCCGCGATCCATGATTTCAAGCGACCCGACCGCATCGTCATTGGCACGACCGATGACCATGCCCGTGCTGTCATGCAGCAGGTTTATCGCCCACTCTACCTGAACCAAGCACCCTTGGTATTTACCGAGCGCCGGACGGCAGAGCTGATCAAATATGCGGCCAACGCCTTTCTGGCGACCAAAATCAACTTCATCAATGAGATGGCCGATTTGTGCGAAGCGGTGGGCGCCAATGTGCAGGATGTTGCGCGGGGCATCGGCCTTGATAATCGCATCGGCGGGAAGTTTCTGCACGCCGGGCCGGGTTATGGCGGATCCTGCTTTCCCAAAGACACGTTCGCGCTGCTGAAGACGGCGGAGGATTATGATGTTCCGAGCCGGATCGTCGAGGCCGTGGTGCAGGTGAACGAGGCCAGAAAGCGCGCAATGGGCCGCAAAATTATTGAGGCCATGGGTGATGGTGCTGTGCGCGGAAAGACGGTCGGCGTGCTTGGGGTTACGGTCACGCCCATCCCCGATGAGATGCGCGACGCCCCCTCTATCGCGATTGTGCAGGCGCTTGAAGATGCAGGCATTCGCGTTGTCGCTTATGATCCTGAAGGGATGGACGCGGCCAAGCAGATCATGCCGAATGTGACTTTCTGCACCGATCCCTATGCAGCAGCGGAGGGCGCCGACGCGCTGGCCATTGTTACAGAATGGGATGCGTTTCGCGCGCTTGATTTAGAGCGACTGGCGGGCCTGATGGCGCACCCGGTGCTGGTCGACCTGCGCAATATCTATAAGCCAGAAGAGGCCCGCGCGCTGGGCTTTGCCTATAGCTCGGTCGGGCGGCCCTAGCGCTTAACTGCTACAGGCCCTGATAATCCCGCAGCCAGGTGACAAAATCAGGCACACCCACATCAATAGGGGTGGTGGGATGAAAGCCCATATCGCGGCGGATGTCGTCTATGTCGGCATAGGTTTCAAGCACATCACCCGGTTGCAGCGGCTGAAAATCGATCTCCGCTGGACGGCCGCACGCGTCCTCTATCAGGGCAATGAGGCGCATCAGCGGCTCTGACCGTTGATTGCCAATGTTGTATAGACGGTGCGGGGCAAGGCTGCCGCCTGCTTTCTCAAGGCCATCATCAACAACGGGTTGATCTAGGGCGGCCAACAGGCCCGCGACACTATCATCAATATGGGTGAAGTCCCGCCGCATATTCCCCTCGTGATAGACCGAGATTGGCAGGCCCTTAAGAATCCGTTCGGCAAACATCCATACAGCCATATCGGGCCGACCCCAGCGGCCATAGACCGTAAAGAAGCGTAAGCCCGTGAGGGGAACACGATAGAGATGGGCGTAAGTCTCGCTCATCAATTCATCAGCCTTTTTGGTTGCTGCATAGAGGGATATGGGGTGATCCACCCGGTCAGTCACCCGAAACGGCAAGGATTCATTGGCGCCATAAACAGATGAGGACGAGGCATAGAGCATTTGCCGCACGCCGCGCTGGCGCGCGATTTCGAGCATGTTGAGATGCCCGACCAGATTGGACTGAACATAAGCGCGCGGATTGAGGATCGAATAGTGCACACCCGGTTGCGCGCCTAAATGAACGATGCTGTCAATATCAACGCCGTGCAGAGCCGCACCCAGTGCCGCATGATCGGCAAAATCGACCT
>JBJTAW010000132.1:0-4337 GCA_046091025.1 Chakrabartia sp.
GAACCCCACGCGCGATGAGCGCTGCCGCCCAGAGGCGTGACTGGTCATTCAAATCAGCGTAGCGCGTGCGCTTATCAGGGAAGACCAGAGCCATCTCTTGTGGGTGGAGAGACGCTCCGTTGCGCAAAAGCTCTCCCAGAGTGTAAATGGGTTTCATGCCGAGATGTGCCGCAGATATTCGCGGGTGTATGTGCCATCGATACACTCGATCATTTTTGCTATGATATCGACGCTGGCGGGATTGGCCTGATGGGCTTGATCAGCAGCTTCATCAACAAAGCTCTCAAAAACCGCGAAGGCGTGTGGCGCATCAAGGCGATAAAATTTATATGCCAAGGTTCCGATTTCCTCGGCGGCGTTCATTTCCATGTGCGGGATGAGCGTCAAGAATTCGGCTTCTCGGTCTGCCTTGACGTGAAAGCGTGAGAGGAAGGTCCAGCTCATTTCAAATCTCTCCATCAATATAGCGATCAAGTTCTGCATGGAAGTGGCGCAGCCTTGCTTCCTGTTCACTCCAAATCGGCCCACGAAAGCCGCGCGAACGCGACCCTTTTTGAACAATCGGTAAGAGTTCGGAATCTTGATCCAAGACCTGCCCAAGATTGGGCGGTTCGCCGAGCGGGACGCGCTCGATCTCCGGGCGTGTCATCCCCGTTGTGTCAGTTCCGTCGGCTAATCCCATCCAAGCAGGCGGGCCATAGCCCGGTGCGTCAACATGCGCGAACAAAATGCAGGTGTCATATGTGAACCGATTGGCATCTTCTGGATGCGGCAGGAAGCGATGGATGAAGACTGCTTCGGGGTGGCAGCCGATCTGCACATTTGGAAAAATGCCATAGATGGTTGAGTCGCTAAGTTGGGTGTCGCTGAATTTGTCATAATCGAGACCGTAGCGCTTGGCGCGTTCGCGCTTTGCAACTTGGATAGCGGCCCGGCTGTCTTGGGCGGTGCCTTCAAAGGCGTCTGGGTCAATACCCGCATCGCGCAGCATCATCTTAATGCCGTCATTCACGCTGAATTGATCAGGAAACCGAGGTGAGGGTTGGCCGAATGGTACAAACTGACGGCTCATCCCGTTGGGATAGAGGTCGATCTGTGTGCGGTCATCCATGACGCCTTGTGTTTCAGGATGAACAGCGTGGAGGTGGTAGATTTCATAAAAGGCATCCACTCCGCCTTTCCAATTTGCTGCCCAGTCAGTTTGTTTATGCTGAATGACGTTCATCGCGCCTATGTCATAGGTCGCCAATTGCTCTGCGACCGGCCCGAGCCATTCGCGCAGCGGCGGCACATCATCTGACAGAGAGATAAAGGCAAGGCCGGCCACCTCCTCGCATCGGACTGGCGTGAGGTTGCGGTCATGGCAAAGTGTTTCCGGATGAAAGGAGAATTCATCCGTTACTTTCGTGTTGGTGCCATCAAGCGCGAATTGCCAGCTATGGAAAGGGCATGTCAAATTTCCGACAGAACCAAAATCGGCGAGGATCAACTGGCTCCCCCTGTGGGGGCACACATTATAATGCGCCTTTAGGCTGCCATCTTCTTGTCTGACGATGATGAAGCTCTCATCCGCGATTTCGAACCGGATAAAATCGCCATCGTCGCGAAGGTCACTCGTTGGGCCAGCGAGCAGCCATGTCCGCGTCCACATCCGGTTCCATTCAGCGTCTTTATAGTCTGCACCATGATAACGTGTCGGGTCTGGACGCCCGGTTCCGTTATCTATTCTGGGTGCCCGATCATTGAAAGGGTGATGCGCGCCTGTGTGAATGTCCCAGAGCCGAAAATCGAAATTCATTGACTGCACTCCTCTCACCTTTGGGGACTACAAATACATAAGTTCAAAAAAAAACAAACATGATTGATTGTTATTTCGATATGTGGCAGGCCATGTACCCTAGGTGGCACAAAAGCAAAAAACGGCCGTCGGAAAAAATCGTATGGGGAGGCTCTAATGGGCAGTAAAATTTTGACGCGTGGTATTGGTACAGGTTTGGTTCTGGCGCTTGCATCACCTGCTTTTGCGCAGACGACCGGCGGAACTTCGGACGATACTGGCCTGTCGGACATCATTGTCACAGCAACACGCCGGGACTCTAATCTTCAGACGACGCCAATTGCGATTACCGCAGTGGACCAAACTGTCATCCAGCAGGCAAGCCCTGACAATATCGGCGATCTTGCGTCCTTTGTTCCCAATTTCTCCGCCGCAAAAATCACCGGTTTCAATGCCGCCTCCTTCGCCATGCGTGGCGTCGGTCAGAATAACATTATCGTTTATTACGAGCCGTCGGTGCTCGTCACCGTTGACGATTTTGTGATGCCCAGCGTCCAGACGCAGTTGTTGGACACGTTTGACGTGCAGCAAGTCGAAGTGTTGCGCGGGCCACAAGGTACATTGTTCGGTAAGAACGCGGACGGCGGTGCCGTGACGGTTAAGACTAAGCGGCCGGACCTCGCCAATTTTGGAACCGAGCTTCGGCTGACGGCGGGTAGCTTTAAGTCGTACAGCGGCAACGCGGCCGTCAATATCCCGCTTATCCAGGATAAGCTCGCGCTGCGCTTGGTCGGCGGATATGAATATTCGGACGGCTTCATGCACAACGGCGCTTGCTACGGCGCAGTTGGGACATTCTTGACGACGCCACCGGCCCTGCCTGCGACCACGGCAAAATTTGTTGGACGGTCGGGTTGCGGTGATGGCCGTCGCGTGGGCGGCACTGACGTCTATAACTTGCGCGCCAAATTGCTTTGGGAGCCATCAGATAATTTTGATGCGTTGCTGCAATATGAAATGATCCGAGACAGCTCGGAAACGCCGGCACCGGTCAATGAAACCCCAGTCAATGGCGGTGGGCGCTTCTTCTTGTTCGATGCGCTCAACGTAGGATCGCGCGGCAATCTTAGCAGCGACCCCATCGACAACGCCGGTGTGACGGATCGTCAAAGCGGCTTGATGCGGATGCAGGATGGCCATGTCGTCAATGTTGATGGCGTTTATCTCAACATGAACCTCGATGTTGGCATGGGGACGTTAACGTCGATCACGGGTTGGCGCAGCCAGCGGTCGCGCTTGCCGAGCACCTATACCGGTCAGGCTCCAACGGCGGCCGACGGATCGGTTCTGTCTCTGTTCGATGCCACGCGTGATGATAATCGTAAGACCTGGCAGCAAGAATTGCGCTTCGCGTCAGATTTGGGCGGCGCATTCGATTTTGTGGCTGGCGGCTTTTACCAAAGGGACAATACGGACTTCTGTGTGAACCAGCTGCTCGGCTTCTTGGATCTCACTGGCGGCCCGCTTCCTTTCGGTGCTTGGAACGATACGCCTTATCTGTTGTGCAATGCGCAAAAGGCGAAATCGACCGCGCTGTTTGCTGAAGGCACGTTCAAGGTGAATGACAAGCTCTCGCTCACAGCGGGCGGACGCTATACTTGGGAGCGCAAGACTTGGCGTGGTCGTCAGCAGGTCTTCATTCCTCAGTTGGGCGGAGGATTTGATCCGAGCATTCAAATCGCTCGGCCGCTTGACGCCAGCGTCTATAAATACACGGCGGGTGTCGTCACCGTGCGCGCCATCGACAATGAGCCGACCTACCGCGTCTCGGCATCGTATAAGGCGGGTGAAGACACCTTCCTCTATGCGACCTATTCGCGCGGCTTCAAGGGTGGTGGGTTTAACGACCAGATCGGCGGGTTCGGTCCGTTCGGTGCTGACTTGGCGGCATTTGCCACAGCAGCGGCCGCAACCAAGCCTGAAAAGGCCGATAGCTATGAAGCAGGGATCAAGACCCAGTTCCTCGACAACCGGGCGCGCTTCAACCTGACCGGCTTCTGGGTGGATTACAGCGATCTGCAAAAGCAGATTGTTGTGCCGATCACCGTGAACGGCCAGCCGAACCAGGTGACCCGCTTCTTCAACGCCGCCAGCGCCCGGGTGAAGGGCATCGAGGCAGAAGCAACGTTCATCCCGACCGAGGGGCTGACGCTGCGCGGGGTGCTGGGCTATCAAGACGCCAAATATCGCCAATATGTGACCCCGATCCCCGCCGGCTATGATCTGTCGACGGCACCGTTGGATCGTGCGCCGAAATGGCAGTGGTCGCTTGACGGGACCTACGCGACCCCTGTGAGCGAAGGGCTGAAATTGGCGGTGAATGCCAATCTGAGCTATGTCGGACGCAACCTGTTTACCCAGTCCATCTCCGACCCGCGGGATAACACCTTCCTGCGTGCCCGGACGTTGCTGAATGCAGCGATCACGCTTTCTGACGTCGACGACAAATGCACGCTGCGCCGCGTCGGGGAGTCCTTGTCCGACTAGCGCTATGGCTCGG
>JBJTAW010000133.1:0-2545 GCA_046091025.1 Chakrabartia sp.
AGTCGATCCGGTCGATCTCCCGCAAGCGACAACAACTGCCGGTGTCAATGGAAACATCGCAGACGTGTTCAAGCCGGGCTATGCGCCCAAGTACACGGCCAATGTCGGTGCAAGCTATGTCCAAGACCTTGGCGTGTCTAAGCTGACAGCACGCGTCGGGTATAACTACACGTCGAGCTTCTACATGTTCGGCAACCCGATCACCGCGCCTTTCTCTGAGCAGACAAAGGGCGATGCGCGCGGGTTGGTTGATGCTCAGATCCGCATCGATAACGTCCTGGGCAGTACAGCTGAAGGCGTCAGCCTGACACTGTGGGGCAAGAACCTGACCAATAAGGACTATGTCATCCGTGCGGTTGACTTCGGCCAGCTGGGTTACGCGACGACCATTTATGGTGATCCGCGCACCTATGGCATGACGCTCGACATGAAGTTCTGATCACTTCAGCGACAGCACAAAAAAAGGGGCCGGGAGGAAACTCCCGGCCCCTTTTTCTTTGTGCCATAAAATGAAAGAGTTCAGTCCGCTGTTGCACCGCCGTCAACAACCAGAGGGTGGCCAGTCACGAAGCTCGCCTGATCCGAACAGAGCCACATCACCGCAGAGGCGATCTCTTCCGCCTTCCCCATCCGTCCCATCGGCGTCATACCATCGAGGATCTTCTTCATGTCAGGATTGGCGGTCAATGGTGCCGTCATAGGCGTTTCGATGACCCCGGGGCAGACGCAGTTCACGCGGATGCCAGCCTGCGCCCAGCGGAGTGCGCCGTGGCGGGTTAGACCAACCACGCCATGCTTGGACGCGGTGTAACCCGGCTGTGCGCCATTGCCGACCAGACCGTTGATCGACGCCGTGTTCACAATCGCGCCGCCACCCTGCGCCATCATGACTTCGGCTTCTTCGCGCATACACATCATCACGCCGGTCAGGTTGATGCCCATGCTGCGCGCCCAGACGTCATCATCATATTCATTGGCGCCAAGGTTATTGATGCCCGCATTATTGAGTGCAAAATCAAGGCGGCTATATTCCGATACCGCGCGGGCGACGAGCGCTTTAACTTCAGCGCCGTTGTAAACATCGCAACGCTGAAAAACGGCATTTCCACCTGCCGCAGTGATGAGGGCAACGGTTTCCGTCCCCCCCGCCTCAGTGACGTCTGAAACAACCACAGAAGCGCCCGATGCAGTAAAGGCCAATGCGCTGGCCCGACCGATGCCTCCACTTGCGCCAGTCACGAGCGCGACTTTCCCCTCAAAACCGTAATTCATGAGACATCCTTCCTTGATTTGCGTAATCTGACACATAAAGTGTAACGCAAATCATGGTCAATCAATGATTGATTTAAAAGGATTCGAATGAACGACCCCCTTTTCACGCCCATTACGCTAGGCGCGCTCAAGCTCCGCAACCGTATCGTCATGTCGCCCATGACGCGCGACCGTGCGGGCGCGGACGATGTACCCAATGACATGATGGTGGACTATTACCGGCAGCGGGCAAGTGCCGGGCTGATCGTGACGGAGGGTGTCCAGCCGAGCGCCATTGGCAAGGGCTATTGGCGGACGCCGGGCATATATTCTGAGGCACAGATCGAAGGATGGGCGCGCATTTCAGATGCCGTCCATGCCGAGGGCGGCCAGATTGTCATGCAGATCATGCATTGCGGCCGTGTCGTAGTCGCCGCCAATCGTGGTTATGAGGCCGATGTCATCGCCCCTTCCGCCCTGACCTGCCCGGATAAGGTTCCCGGTCCGGATGGTGTGCCAGCACAAACAGCGATGCCCCGCGCGCTAGCCGCCGACGAATTGCCTGCCCTCGCGGCAGAATTTGCTGCCGCCGCCCGCAATGCCCGGGCCGCAGGTATAGACGGCGTTGAGCTTCACGCATCCAGTGGATATTTGATCAACCAGTTCCTCAATCCGGCCAGCAACCACCGCACCGATGATTTTGGGGGATCTGCCGAGAACCGCATCCGCTTTCCCGTGATGGTGTTGCAGGCGATGGCGGATGCCATTGGGGCGGACCGCGTCGGCCTGCGCTTTTCACCGGGCAATCCCTATAATGGGATGGACGTCTCTGACCCAGAATCCACCTTCATTCCGTTACTCAAAGCCATTGCAGAGCTTGATCTTGCTTATCTGCATGTGCTCGACATAGGGCTAACAGGCCTCGACACGCTCGCTATGGTGCGGGGCAACAACGCCACGCCAATCATCGTCAACAACATGCTAACCGCCGATACAGGCCGCGCGCTCATCAATGCCCAACGCGCCGATGCCGTCAGCTTTGGCCGCGCCTTCATCGCCAATCCCGATCTGGTCGCACGCGTCAGGTCAGGCGCTCAACTGGCCAAGCCCGACTATACGAAACTCTATGTCGGCGAAGAGCAAGGCTATACCGACTACCCTGCGCTGAACATTGCGGTGGAATGAAGGGACGCCCTGCGGCCACCGAAACACGAGAAGAGAGGAATGTTCCCATGGCCTTCACGCTTCAGCAGCTTTCTGATCTGGAAGAGATCCGCCAGCTGAAACACAAATA
>JBJTAW010000134.1:0-8690 GCA_046091025.1 Chakrabartia sp.
GGAGAGCGACCAGCGCCATCCCTAGAGATACCGAATGGTCACAGGGACCACGCTTGTGCCATTGCCAACATTGACCTGCACCTGCTGTGCGGGTGGGCGTCTGCCGAAAATGACATTGAAGAGGGAAAATTTCGGATTGCCCGACGCGCCGATCCCATCAGACTTGTCGGTGTCGTCATTGGCGTTCGCATCATGACGAACGTCGATGGCATAGACACCGGGCGCCCCAAGGGGAACGCACACCTCAACCGGGCCGTTGCCAGGTAGGGTATATTGCACGCGGCGATAGACATGTTTCTTGTCGAAATATGTTTTGGGGTAGCCAGTGAAAGCGCGCACCCGAATTGTCCCATTGCGGTGCTTCAGGCCGGTGATCTTGACCAAAACCGATGGTGTGCTGCCATTTGTGCACAAAGCAGGATTTGGCCCGAGTAAGTCCGTTGCGTCAGCACGCGTGGCCAGAACAACCAGGGCTGCACCGCAAGCGCCCAAGGCAATCATAGATTTTGGCCATTTCGTCATCGCTTCGATCACTCCGAAAAATGCACCAGGTTGTTTGCACTCATGCCCGGACTCACCTAATCCTTGCTCTACTCTGCGTTCTGGAATTGATTTGCGGCCAAATCATGGTCAGGACGTGACTAAAATCTGAGTTGAGATGCTAACTTCGACTGATCGATATATTGCTAGGCTCATTGCCGTGCCGCTTTTTGCGACGCTGATCATCTCGGCGATGCTGCTCGTGCTCGACAAAATGCTGCGTTTGTTTGACTTTGTGGCGCAAGAAGGCGGGCCGGTCAGCGTCGTCTGGCGGATGCTCGCCAGCCTGATGCCGGAATATCTTTCTTTGGGCATTCCGATTGGGCTGATGCTGGGGATTTTGCTGGCGTTTCGTAAAATTGCGCTGTCGTCTGAACTGGATGTCTTCAAGGCTGTGGGGATGAGCTATGGCCGTCTCTTGCGGGTGCCTTATATCTTTGCCATCGGGCTTGCGCTTGTGAACCTTGCCATTGTTGGCTTTGTGCAGCCCTATGCCCGCTATGCCTATGAAGGGCTTCGGTTTGAATTGCGGTCAGGCGCGCTGGGGGCCTCCATCAAGGTGGGGGAATTTACCCGTTTTGGTCAGCGCATGACGATGCGGATTGAGCGCAGCGAAAATCAGGGACAGGATCTTTACGGCATTTTCGTCCGCGCCACTGGCAAAAATGGCCAGGCGATGTCTGTGACGGCGCAAAGCGGCACCTTTCGGGCCACCGATGATCCAGACGTCATTATTCTGCGTCTCAAAAATGGGGTTCTGGTGCATGATGCGCCGTCCTATCGCCAGCCACGGGTGCTTTCTTTCACGGCGCATGATTTGCCCATCGACCTGCCAAAGATTGAGGCATTCCGAACGCGGGGGGACAAGGATCGAGAATTGACCATCCCCGAACTTGTTCAGGTATCTTACGATAAAGGGTCTCCGCTGGCGCTGCGCACAGAAAGTCGCGCCAATTTTCATTACAGGCTTGTTGAAGTAGCGATGATGTTGCTGCTGCCTTTGCTGGCTGTTGCGCTGGCAGTCCCGCCCAAGCGATCTTCGTCGGCACTTGGGGTGTTCTTGTCGATTGTGATGGTTGTGACCTATCATAAAATCAATGAATGGGCTGAGGGCATGGGATCGCTCGGCAGGGTTGATCCGCTGATCGCCTTATGGACGCCGTTCCTGCTCTTTGGCCTCCTCATCTGCTGGATGTATTGGACGTTAGCGCACAAGCCGGGTGGACAACCCATTGGCGCGCTAGAGCGCGGCTTTGAGAAAATGGGCAAAGCTATCCGCCAGATTTTTGCCCGGCCAGAACCCAAATCGGCAGACGCGTGATGCAGACACAATTCTTCCCGTCGCGCACCATGGCCCTTTATATGGCGCGCTTGTTCCTGGTGCGGAGTTTTGCCGTACTTGCAGCACTGGTGTTGGTTTTGCAGGCGCTCGACCTATTGGGGGAATCGGACAAGATTCTGGCCGTTGCCGGCAATGATAATGGGGATTTGTGGCGCTATGTGTCGATGCGCACACCCCAGATTATTCAGCGATTTCTGCCCTTCTCCGTTCTTCTGGGCACATTGATAACCATGGTCACGCTCAACCAGAATAGCGAAGTCGTTTCGATGAAGGCATCCGGCCTTTCGGCGCATCAAGTGCTGGCTCCCTTGATCCTTGCCAGCCTTGGGGTGGCCGCCCTTGCCTTTGCGTTTAATGATGGGATTGTGAGCCGTTCAACAGCCACGCTCAACCGCTGGCAAAAGGTGGATTATGCGCCCATCCCGATGGGCAGTCGCATCCAGTCTGACATTTGGGTGCGCGATGGCACTAATCTGATTGGCGTCGGTTCGCTTGAGGGCAAAGGCCCTGCGACCAGATTGACCGATATTGTCATCTACAGCCGGACCGATGGGACGCTGCAAACCATCACTCGCGCGCGCACCGGCCGCCCCGCTGGGGATCGATGGTTATTCACCGATGTGACGCAGTTTGACGTGGGCGAAGGACGTTTAAAAAAGATCGGCACGGCTCGCCTTGCCAAGGGAGTGACCTCAGATCAGTTCACGCTCGCCAGCGTTGACCCTGCCGGCCTGTCCTTCCTCGGCTTATGGCGGGCCATTGATGATCTGCAGGCCGCCGGGCGGCCGACCCAATCGCTCAAGGCGGCGCTTTGGCACAAGATTTCAGGGCCGCTGTCGACGCTTCTCATGCCGTTGCTGGCAGCTGTAGCGGCCTTTGGCGTTGCGCGTTCAGGCCGGCTCTTTGTGCGCGCCGTTATCGGTATGGCGCTGGGCTTTGCCTATTTTGTGGCAGATAATTTTGGTCTCGCCATGGGGGATTTGGGCATTTACCCGCCGCTGCTCGCCGCTTGGGGGCCGTTCTTTTTGTTTCTTCTGATCGGTGAATATGTGCTGATCAAAACCGAAGAATAGGTTCAGCGCCCGCCAGAGCTCGTCTGCGTGCTGCGCACCAGCCGCCATGCAAGGCCCGGAAGCCCCGAATAATTTGCCCCATGATAGGTAGATGTTGCAGGCAGTGCTGCGACCAACCGCCGATGCGCCTCGCCCAGTGCGTGATAGGGCAGGCCCGGCAGCAGATGATGCAGCGCATGATAACGCAACCCAACAGGGGCCCAGATGGCGGGCAAGAGGCCCGGTGGCGGGACATTCACACTATCCAGATATTGCCCCGTGACGCTCATCACATCGCCGTCATTTTGCCAAAGATGGGCCACCAAAGTGCGCACCTGATTGACGACCACAAGGGCGGAGTGAATAGCGGCGGCAATTAAAAATGCGCGCAGCGGGATGATGCCCGTTGCGACCAGCGTGATCAGCGTAATGGCCCAAAGGCTCGCCGCTATCTCCTGTGCAAGCCACATCCGGCGGAATGCGCCTTCGGGCATACGGCGTCGGAAATTCGGGTTGATCGACAGGCTAGAATAGCGCTCAATGACCAGGCGGCGTACTTTGGCCGACAGGAGCGAAAGCGGCGACAACAGCCCAAAGCGGAGCAATACGCCCACTGGGGCCAATGCCGAAATCAGCACGAAAGCGGGAACCGTCCATGGCTTCATCAAGGCCAAGGGCAGATATTCCGGGTCTTCACCCGTGCCATAGCGCGTGCGCGCATGGTGCAGGCTGTGTACCCCTTCATAGAGGAAAGATGGCGCCAGCAGCGGCACACCGATGATCGCATTCCAAGCAAAGCGAAAGCCGGGAAGCGCCGTTGGCCGAATATGCGTCAACTCATGAATAAACAGCGCCGCGCGATAGAGCGTGAGGACAGACACTAGGCCCCAGCCGATCATAGCCGCAGGCGTATCTGCCGCAATGGCAAGCGCCATCGCGCCATAACCAAGCGCGGCACAGATCAGAAAGTCCGGCCAGTAAATATCTGGGCGGGGGGCATTGAGATCGCGCGTCAATTCTGCCGCCGCCCGGATCATCGCTGCATCATCGGGATGTTGGGCGAGCGGAATAGCCCCTGCCGCGCGCGGCGCGGCGGCCATATCCGTTTCAGCAGAAAGGCGCGTGTTCGTCATAACTTGTCCTATGTCTCACGTTCGATAAAGCCGATCAACATGGCAGGATGATGGCGACACTCCGCAGACCATATTCATGCGCCGCCTTGACAAGCCTTCGGGAAGGCGGGACTTGGCAGCCTCTATGGGTGGCAGAGGACATTAATCATTGACCCAGATCAGTTTTAACATTCGTCCTGTTCAGTCAAAGGCAGACCGGGTTGCCTTTGTCGATCTGCCCTTTCGGCTTTATGCGGATGATCCGAACTGGGTTCCCCCGCTCAAGGATGAAGTGCACGGCCTGCTGACGCCCGGCAAAAACCCTTGGTTTGGCCATGGCGAGGCGCAGCTTTTTCTTGCAGAGCGGGCAGGCTGCGTTGTCGGCCGTATTTCGGCGCATATTGATCATCTTGCCCTCACCCAGCCTGCCGAACAGGGCATGGGGCCGGGCACGGGCAATTGGGGGCTTTTTGAAGCGGAAGATGCAGAGGTGGCCCAGGCCCTGATTGCGACCGCGGAAGATTGGTTGCGCGCTAAGGGTATGACGCGCGCGCTGGGGCCGTTGTCAATTTCCATCTGGGATGAGCCCGGCCTGCTGGTCAAAGGATTTGATCATCCGCCGACTGTGATGATGGGCCATAATGCGGCGGCCTATCAGGGCTGGATCGAGGCGGCCGGTTATCGCTTTGCAAAGTCGCTGCGCACATGGGAATTGGATATCTCCAATCCCTTTCCAGAATTGGTACAGCGGATCGTGGAGGCTGGAGAACGCAATGCCCGCATTCGCATCCGCCCGGTCAACAAAGCGCGGTTCAAGGAAGAAGCAGCGCTTATTCTAAGTATTCTCAATGATGCTTGGAGCGACAACTGGGGTTTCGTTCCGCTGACTGACGCCGAAATTGCCTATGTCGGCAAAAAGCTAAAGCCGCTTGTGTATGAAGACCTCATCATGATCGCCGAATATGATGGGGAGCCCGTTGCTTTCATGTTGGTGCTGCCCGACATTCATGAAAAGCTGGTGAGCTTTGGTGGTTCCCTCTTCCCCTTTAACTGGGCCAAACTACTCTGGTGGCTGCGGCGGCCAAAAGTGCGCACCATGCGGGTGCCGCTGATGGGTGTGCTCAAGCGGCTTCAATCCTCCCGCATGGCTAGCCAATTGGCGTTTATGATGATCGAATATATTCGCCGCAATGCCAGTTCCCATTATGGCGCAAGCCGCGGGGAGATTGGCTGGATCTTGGACGATAATCAGGGGATGAATGCGATTGCTGAAGCCATTAACAGCCATATCAACAAGGATTATTGGCTTTACGATAAGGCGCTGTGATCTGCGTCAGCGCCCCCGACAGCGTGGAATAATGTGATGCGTTTTCGATACGGCGCACCTGAGGGGCAATAGGGAGTTTTTTGATCAGCGCCTCTGCCATGACGGGCGGCGTCCAGTTATCCGCACCTCCATACCAAATGCTGGTGGGTGTCTGTACCCTGCTCAGAAGGTTCGCCCAAGGGGCCACATAGCCGGTGATCTCGTCTCGATAGGCCTGCGCGCCGTCCGCCAGACACTGGCGGGCGATATGGCCCCAGTCTCGAAGAAAGTCGGCCTTGGCCTTGAGGGCAGTGTCATCGCCCTGTGCCGTAGAGAAAATTTGGGCGGCAAAAATCTCAGGGGCAATTCGAGCCGCAAAAGCTTGCAGCCGGGTCACCAGGCGAAATAACTTGGGGTGGTCGCGCGCCATCCGAAAAATCGGCCCACCCGCCATTTGGCCCAGAAAATCGCCAAGCTCCAAGGGGGCGGCAGGCGCAATCAGGTGGAGATGCGCGACACGTTCCGGATGGTCGCCGGCAAAGCGCAACGCCCGAAACGCACCCAATGAAAATCCGATCAGTGTGACGGGCTGTGTGCCAAATTGCGCCGTGAGTTGCGGGCCGAGCGGTCCATCCCGAAGGTTGGGTGCAAAAAATCGCGACGGTGCGCCGCAGATGAGCGACACTTCATCCGGAGAGCCCGGCAGGCCATGCAGATACACAAGCGGCGATTGCGCCCCCGTCAAGTCAGGTCGATCCAAGTCGGCGCGTGGTCGCTGGCCTTTTCCCGGCCTCGATAGTCCTTATCCACGCCCGCATCGCGCAGCTTGTCTGCAGCTTCAGGGGAGACCATGAGATGGTCGATCCGAAAGCCGGAATCGCGCTGCCAAGCGCCGGCTTGATAATCCCAAAATGTCCAAAGCCCAGCCCTGGGGTGGCGGGCCTCTAGCGCATCGGTCAGGCCGAGCATGGCAAGCCTGCGAAAGGCGGCCCGGCTTTCCGGTTGCATCAAGGCATCGTCCATCATGGACCGGGGATTGGCGATGTCGGCATCGGTTGGGATGACATTATAATCGCCCGCTAGCACCAGCGGAATTTCAAGCGCCATGAGGTCTGCGGCGCGCGCATGAAGCCGGTCAAACCATTTCAGCTTATAGTCAAATTTTGGCCCCGGCTGGGGATTGCCATTGGGCAAATAGATGGAGGCCACCCGCAGGCCGAAAATATCGGCCTCAATATAGCGGCTATGATCATCTTCGGGGTCGCCGCCCAGGCCGCGCTGCACCTCAACGGGCATGTCGCCCCGCGCCAATATGGCAACGCCGTTAAAGCCCTTTTGGCCATGCCACACGCCATGATATCCAGCCGCCGCAATATCGGCGATGGGCAGGGTGTCATCGCTGGATTTCAGCTCTTGCAGGCAGACAATATTGGGCGTCTGCTCTTCCAGCCATTCGATCAGGCGGGGCAGGCGGGCTTTAATGCCATTCACGTTGAACGTGGCAATCCGCATGCCTGTGCGTCAGACGGAAAAGCTGGCGCCGCATCCGCATCCGGACGCCGCATTGGGGTTGGTCACGCGAAAGGCTGCGCCGCCGAGCGACTCCACATAATCCACGGCCGCACCATCCACCAGATCAAGGCTGATCGGGTCGACGACCAGCGTCACGCCATCGGTTTGCGATACCAGATCTTCTGCCTCCACCGCATCAGCAAGGCCAAAGCGATATTGAAAGCCTGAACAGCCCCCCCCATCAACTGAGAGACGCAGGATGGCAGGCTTGCCCTGTTTGGCCGCAATCGCGGCCACACGCGCCGCAGCGCTTGGTGTCAGATCAACTTGGTGCATAGGACTTAGATAGGCGGGGGAGAGCGGCGCGGCAAGCAGCGCCTGCGCACGTTAGATTATTCGGCCTTCGCCGGGCCGCCGAGCGCAACATTTCCAAAAGCGCGACGCTCCATCGCCAGCAAATAGCTGTCGGTGCGCAGGAACGGAGTCGGGTTCACTGCACGGCCTTCTAAGCGCACTTCATAATGAAGATGGCTGCCTGTGGAGCGGCCGGTGGAGCCCATCAGGCCGATCAACTGGCCGCGCTTCACGCGGCTGCCGGGTGTGGCAATGATTGAGGACAAGTGACCGTAGCGCGTCTGGATGGCGCCGCCATGATCAATCTCAACCAGATTGCCATAGCCGCCGACCCAACCGGTGCGGCCCACAATGCCATCTGCTGTGGCATAAATAGGTGTGCCGACGGGGCCAGGAATATCAACGCCGGAATGCATGGCAGCACCACCGCGAAACGGATCAGACCGGACGCCAAAGCCGCTCGAAAGCGAAATCGGCAGGGTCACGGGCTTGGACGATGGAATGGCGACAAAGGCCTGCGCCTTGGAGTCGAGCTTCTTCCAGCTGTTGAACAAGGCGCGAAACTGAGGATCAGGCTTGTCTGAAGATTTGGCGGGCGCAACCGAGGAGAAGGGACCACCCACGGCCGGTGCCTTATTGGCCTGTTGGGCTGATGCTGGCGACGCCACAAAAGCAAAAGCCGCCAAAGCCATCAGCAAGCTCATGCCGTGCGCACCCATTTGGCTGACGATGCGCGACAACGCGCGGATAAATCCGCCATCCCGCTCCAGCCTGTTGGGCATTGTCGAAACCGACAAAAGCGCCATGAAGCAACCCCCGAATTAAACCCGTTTGGTGGCCAGAGAAGCTCCAAGTCACCGTCGAGAGGGGGAATGGGCAATCCGATCCGCGGGATCAAGGCCGCCATAATAGTCCCGCGTTAAACCGGCGCTGAGACGCGCTGAGTCGTTGAATGGAGGCTTAAGCGGCCCGCGAAAGTGCCGTTTCACAAGCGTTTGCCAATGATTCGGCGCAACAAGGCCGGATGATTCGCATATCGTCTGAAACCATTTAGACCCAAAGCCGACATGGCGGATTTCATCGGTATAAATGCGGGTGAGAATCAGCGCACTGCGCGCATCGCCCATGGCGGCCAGCCGATCGATTTTGGCGGGGCTGACATCCAGCCCGCGCGCTTCCAAGACCATCGGGACAATGGCGAGCCGGGCGAGCACATCGCCGGATGTGTCTGCCGCCGATTCCCAAAGTCCATCATGCGCAGGAAGCGCGCCATAATGGCTCCCAAAGCTGGCGAGCCGACGTTCCAGCAGCATGAAGTGCATCGCCTCATCCGCGCCAACCGACAGCCAATCGTCGACAAAGCCTTTGGGCTGATCCGCGCCAAAGCGCCCCGCCACATCAAAGGCCAGATCAATGGCCGAAAATTCGATATGGGCAAAGGCATGGAGCAGCGCGATCCGCCCGGCGATCGA
>JBJTAW010000135.1:0-2993 GCA_046091025.1 Chakrabartia sp.
GTGCTGACACCCGTCACCTATTTGGTCGTCAACAAGCTCAAACAGCATGAAGGCGTGGACCTGTTTGACGAGGGCACGGACTTCACGCCGTTCAAAACACAAGCCTAAGCTTGGTCCATTATGTCAGCCCATCTGGGTTGGATCAAAAGGGAACGTCGTCGTCCAAATCGCTGTCGAACGGGCTGGGCTGAGCCGCGCCGCCGCCAAAATTGCTGCTGCCGCCCGATGCGCCGCCGGCCAAGGCACCGCTTGATCCGCCGCCTGCAAATTGGCCGCCATTGCCGCCGCCCATGTTACCGCCTGATCCGCCTTCACGGCCAGACAAGAGAACCAGCTCTCCCCGGAAACGCTGCAACACGATTTCGGTCGTGTAGCGGTCGTTGCCGTTCTGATCGGTCCATTTGCGGGTCTGGAGCTGGCCTTCAATATAGGCCTTCTGCCCTTTACGCAGATAATTTTTGGCCACCCGGCCCAAATTTTCATTGAAGATGACGACATTGTGCCATTCGGTCTTTTCCTGCCGATTGCCGTCGCGGTCATTCCATGTTTCCGACGTCGCAAGCGTAAAGCTTACAACCTCGCCACCGCTGTTCATCGACCGCGCTTCGGGATCCTTCCCCAAATTGCCGACCAGAATAACCTTATTGACGCTGCCCGCCATGTGCTTCCCCTCAAAGTCCTAAACTTGTTGCTAACCAGTATGTAGCGCCTGCCGCCACATATGCCAGCGCGAACAGATAGCCGACCATGATGGCCGGCCATTTCCATCCATTTGTTTCACGCCGAACAACGGCAATGGTCGAAATGCATTGGGGCGCAAAGACAAACCACGCCAGAAAGGCCAGCGCCATGGGTAAAGTCCAGCCCGCGCGCAGGCGTTCTCGCAGTCCTTGTTCAGCCGCTGCCTCATCCTTGGCATCAACGGCATAGGTGGTGGCGAGAGCCGCGACCGCGACTTCGCGCGCGGCCATTGCGGGGATTAAGGCAAGCGCCATATCCCGATTAAACCCAATTGGCGCCACAACCACTTCCAGCCCGCCGGCGATCCGCCCCGCAATGGAGTGATCAATCTGGCTTTTGGCCGAGCCATTGGGGACTTGCGGAAAGCTGAGCAACGCCCAAAGGACAAGCGTGGTCAGCGCAATGATCGTGCCCGCCCGCTTTAGGAAAGAGGCCGCGCGTTGCCACAGGCCGAGCGCCACATCCTTGAGGCTTGGCAATTGATAGCGTGGCATTTCCATCATGAAGCCAAGGCTGCGGCCCGGCACCATCGTCCGCCGAATCAGCAGCGCCGCGAGCATCGCCCCCACGATGCCAGACAGATAAAGGCCGAACAGCGCCAGCCCCTGAAGCCCAATGCCGGGAACAACTCTTTGGCCGGGAATGAACGCACCAATGATAACGGCATAAACGGGCAGACGTGCCGAACAGGTCATCAGCGGGGCGATCAGAATTGTGGTCAGGCGATCCCGCGGATCTTCAATTGTGCGCGTCGCCATAATGCCCGGCACGGCGCAGGCGAAAGAGGACAAGAGCGGAATGAAGGCCCGGCCCGACAAGCCGACCCCCGCCATCAGCCGATCCATGATGAAGGCGGCGCGCACCATATAGCCCGACATTTCGAGCACGAGGATGAACGCGAAGAGCACAAGGATTTGCGGCAAAAAGACAATCACCGCCCCCACGCCCGCAATGACGCCGTCGATGATGGCAGAGCGCAGCAAGTTATCGGGCATCGCCCGCAGGACCCAATCCTGAATCTGGCCAAGCCCAGCCTCAATCAGCCCGACGGGCGCTTCGGCAGCGGAATAGACCAGCTGGAACATCGCAAAGAGCGTTGCGAACAGGATGATTGGCCCGGCGATGGGATGCAGCACGACCGAATCGATCATCCGGGTTGTCCGCCGCGTCGGCCGCTCAGCAACGATTGCTGCCTGTGCCATCCGCAAGGCTTCTCGCCGCAGATCGCCCGGTGCAACGGGTGGGTTCACCGCCCGGTCCGTATCAGACGGGGCGGTTGTGAGGGCGTCCGTCAACGCTGTCCGCAAATCATCCAGCCCACGTTTGCGCACGGCAATGGTTGGGATGACGGGTACGCCAAGTTCTGCGGACAATTTTTCAGCAGAGAGGGTCAGGCCATCACGCTCGGCCAAATCAACCATGTTGAGCGCCACCACACAGGGCAACCCAAGGCCGATCAGTTCAAGCGCGAAGCGCAGGTGATTATCCAGATTGCAGGCGTCAACCACAATGATGATCGCAGCAGGGCGACGCTCCCCGGCTTGGCGACCCATCACTACATCGCGCGTCACCGCTTCATCGGGGCTAGTGGGCGTTAAGCTATAGGTCCCCGGCAGATCGACCAGTTCCGCCGGGCGGCCATCATCCAACGATATGCGCCCGGAATGACGCTCCACGGTGACGCCAGGATAATTGCCCGTCTTTTGACGTGCCCCCGTCAAGGCATTGAAGAGCGCGCTTTTCCCGGCATGGGGATTGCCGACAAGGGCGACGAGTGGCAGCGCACTCATAGCGGCGCAACAGTCACGGCAGAGGCATGGGCCAAACGAATCGCGACCGTCATCCGGCCGACGCGCACAGCCAGCGGATCTCGGACCAAAAGCCAGCCCCGGTGCAGCGGCTCCACTTCGACCCCCGCTTCAAAGCCAAGGCAGCGCAGCCGGTGGCCCTCAGCCTCGCCAAGCTGAGACCAGTCAACCTCAACGATCCGCGCGATCCTGTTCAAAGGCAATGTGTCCAGCTGCACTCGACGTCCTGAAAATCTGCATTAGTTGCGACTGATTATCATTTACGTCTGGAAATAGCCAGAAAAATCAGCGGGCGGGATAGCGCAACCGCCCCAAAAACCGGGCCATACTTAACATGGGAACACCGCCTTGCGTCCATTTGGCCTTGGCCGTTTCAAAGCGCATCACGCCATCAATACGGCGAGCCAGAAAGGCGCGGGTGTCCGCCCAATCTTCGCTCTCATC
>JBJTAW010000136.1:0-4714 GCA_046091025.1 Chakrabartia sp.
GCCTCCCGCCGGATCACACCGCCGGGCGGGTTGGGGCTGTCTGCTGTGATCCCGGCGAGCTTCAACATTGCTGAGTTCATGACCGCGAAGTGGCCGCTGGCATGGACGATGACGATAGGCTTGTCGGCAAAGACTGCGTCCAAATCCGCCCGCGTTGGGTGACGACGTTCGGCCAATTGGCTGTCATCATATCCAATCCCGAAGATGAAGGGCATGCCCGGCGGCGGTGTGTAGCGGCGCAGGGCGTCCTGAAGGGCGGCAATAGAGTCCACCTTGCCGACAGGCGGCGGTGCCAAAGCGGCTAGCGAGGCCGCCTGCCCCACCGAACTCACATGGCCGTGCGCATCGATGAAGCCGGGCAGCAGGGTCCGGCCTTTGAGATCGATCATATCCGCTTTCTTGCCCGCAGCCTTGCGCACCGACGCAAGAGGGCCAACCGCAAGGATGCGGCCGTCGCGCACGGCTAGGGCTTCCGCCGTTTCAGCAGCTTCACCGGCCATGGTGATGATCGGCCCGCCACTCCAAACGATCACTCGTTTGGCAGGCGCGGCGTGGGTGACTGTCGTGCTGAGCGCAAGCAGGATGATCAGGCGCTTCATTCTCTCTCTCCTCTAAAGACTGGTCTAACTCAGACCAGCCTGAATCCCCTATTCAGCCGCGCTAATCGCGCTCATTTTTCGTCGTTGGGTGTTGTATCCGACGATACGTAATAGCGCGCATAATATTTGCGGAACTGCGGAATGGGCCCGTCCCCATCACAGATGATGGGGTTGGCCCGATACATCTGCCGGTCCCAAACGACTTTATCTTGATCAAACTGCTTGCAGATGTCGCGAATAATTGCCTTGGCGACACCTGCTCGCTCGCCTTCGGCCTGCGCCGTGGGCTGGGTGAAGCAGAAGCGGGCATGAACATGGTCCAGCTCTACTGGGATGATGCAGGCGACGAGCAGCGTTTCAGAAATGCCGGTAAAGCGCGTCCAGCTCTGCCCCGGGCCCATGGTGTCGTAGCTGATGCAGCCGTCGACTTCGCCCCAGGGCGTCCCCATCTTTGCCTTTACATCTGCACCGCGTCCCCAATCGCCCCAGCGCAGATCGCCGAGCGGGACGTTGGCTGTACCATGGATATATTTGAAGTGCGCGACATCCACACCATTTTCCGCCATGTTCTGGATGGATCCCCAGACATTCCATTCGTGCACGTCATAGTCGGTCCAGTCGGGGTCGGTCGCCTCCGGCAGATGCACGACGTCAAACAGCGGCGCGACATCTTGCGGGTGATACCACATCCAGACCCAGCGATTGGCTTCCACGACATGCCAAGTGCGCGTGCATTTGCGCTTCACCTGGGGCGGGATAGCCTTGGCATAGGGGATATCTTTGACGACGCCTTCTTCGCCGTCATAGCGCCAGGCGTGGAAAGGGCATTCCAACAGATTGCCATGTACCTTGCCGCCATGGCCCATATGCGCGCCGAGATGTTTGCAATAAGCATCAACCATACGGACTTGCCCGTCCTCGCCGCGCCAAATGGCAAGATCGGTAGAGAAATAGCGCAGCGGTTTCACTTCGCCGACAGCCAGATCTTTGGATAGGAGGACGGGGTACCAGCCGAACGGAAAGCCGATGTCGAGCTTGCGCTCCGCGATGGAGGCGCGCCCCTTGGTTTCGGCCAAGCGCCAATCGATCAGGTCCTGACCGCGCAGTTTTTCCAGGATCTGCCAAACCGCAACGGGCGCTGTGCGGGCGTCGCTTGCGGTGCCAATTTCTGCATCAGACATGATGTGTCTCCGTCTTGGGCCTTCGCTTGGAAGGTGAACCGGACAGCGGGGTTGTCTCACCGTCCGACACTGTTGAAATGGGAGCAGACTTCCCGGCTCCCCTCACATCACAGACCGAAAACTTTGACTGCGTTTTCACGCAGGAACTTCGGCCAGACCTCATCCTTGAAGGGCACATTCTGCATGTCGCTGAAGATGCGATCAAGGCTCAATCCCATGGGAAAATAACCAGCATAGATAATCTTGTCGGCCCCGCGGGTGTTTGCATAATCGATAATTGCCTTGGGGTAATGCTTAGGGGCAAAGGCGCTCGTCGAATAATAGAGGTTCGGCCATTTCAGCATCAGCTTAACCGCCAGCGCCTCCCAAGGCTCAGCGCCATGGCGCATAACGATTTTGAGATCAGGGAAGAACCAGCAGACTTCGTCGAGATGCTCCACCTTTTGCGTTTCCATCGGGATGCGCGGGCCGGGGATGCCGACGTTCAGCAGGATCGGAATGCCAAGTTCTGCGGCACAGGTGTAAAGCGGGAACATGTATTTGTGGTTGATCGCCACCTGCGGCAGCGTGCCCGACGGGAACACGCTGATCGCCGAAATGCCGACTTCTTTGTGCAGTTTCTTGATACGGCGAACTTCGTCGACGCCTTTATTCGGATCACAGGGAACATCGAAGAAGAAACGGTCGCCGTACAACTCTTTCGCGCGGCGAGACGTGTCATTGTCGTTCCAGCCGATCAATGCCTTGTCGATGTTGAACCGGTCCATCTGCTCGACAGTCCATTTCACATAGTCATCGGCATGTCCGGTCTGGGGCACGTCCTTGAACATGTACTGCGCGGGCATGGAGAATTGCTCCAGCGTTTGCGCATCCTTGATGAGGGGACGAAAGCTGGTGAACCAGTCCGACCGATCCTCTGCTTCCGGAATGCCGAGCATACAGTCGATAATCTTAATGTCGGTGGGGTAGGCCATGGTGTCAGTCTCCGATCAGGGTGGGCCACAAGGCCTTGAGCTTTATTTTATCGATCTTGCCAACCGCATTGCGAGGCAGCGGGGCGGATGAAAAGGCGACGCGGCCTGGAGCCTTATAGCGGGCGAGCTTTTCGCCCACCTCGCGGCAAATTGTCTCTTCCGTTAGGTCGCTTGCGACAACTACAGCGACAAGCAATTCTCCTAATCGCTCGTCGGCGATGCCGAAAGCAGCGCATTCGGTGACGCCAGAAATTTCGCCCATCGCGCGCTCTACTTCAGCGCAATAGATGTTTTCGCCGCCGGAAATGACCATATCTTTCTTGCGATCGACGATGAAGACATAACCTTCATCGTCCACATAGCCGACATCACCAGTTTTCAGCCAGCCTTCGTCGGACAGGACGGCGGCGGTGTCTTCTGGTCGGTTCCAATAACCCTGCATGATCTGTGCGCCACGCACAACGATTTCACCGGTTGCGCCGTGCGGCAGGATGCTACCGTCGGGCGCTTCGATGCGGAACTCGACGAGCGGCAAGACGCGGCCGGCAGACGATGGCTGACGCGTGAAGTCATCGCCCACCGCTTGGGCGATCGCGCCCGAACATTCTGTCATGCCATAACCAGTGCCCATCGCTGCCTGTGGGCAAACGGCACGAATTTCTTCTAACAGGTTGACGGGAAGCGCTTGCCCGCCGCTGGCAACGTTGCGCAGGCCCGACAGGTCCGCCCCAGAGAGTTTCGCTTTGTGCAGCACGTCCCACAACATGGTGGGGACGCCGGTGAACATGGTAATGCCTTCGTCCTTGATCAGGCGAATGGCCTCCTGTGCATCCCAGCGGCGCATGATGACAATCTTCGTGCCTGAAAACAGCGGAGAGAGGAATGCCGAGCCGAGGCCAGAAATGTGGAACAGCGGATAAACCAGAAGCACCGCCTGTGGGGGGGCTGCGGCCATCATGGCTTCGGGAGGCATGCCATATTTTGCTGCCATATGGTGCAACACCATCACACCCGAAAGCTGCATCGATAGCAGTCCTGTCGTAAGGTTTCGGTGGGAGAGCACTGCGCCCTTTACGCGCCCAGTCGTGCCGGAAGTGAAGAGGATGGAAGCCGGATCGTCGGGATGCGTTGGGCTCGCGTCAACTGCGTGTCCTTCGGAGGCTGTTTTTGCGAGCTCCGCTTCTTCAGCAGGGTTCGTCAGATCGAACTTCCGGCCCGCATACCCACCATCACGGATGAGCTTCACCCGATCGCTGTCGGCCAGCACCAGCGTCGGCGTGACTTCGTCAATCATCGCGACCAGCTCGGATGGTGATCCGCGAGAGTTGAGCAACGCCGGGACGCCCCCGGCCTTGATCACGGCCATATAGGCGATGATCCATTCGGTGCGGTTGCGCATGCAGATGGCAACGCGGTCGCCGCGCTGAATGCCGAGCATCGGCACCAACCGATCCCGCCACTGGAAGGCCTGCTCAAAGGTCAGCCGTCTCTCATCTTCGACGATGAAGGTTTTGTCCCCATGGCGCCGCGCGGCATCTATGAGGGCGTTCAGGTCTGCCGGTGCGCTGACAAACTGCCGCACGCCGTCGCGCTCTCCAATCTCAAAAGGGGAGCCGGGGGCCGTGACTTGCGCAAAAACGGGATCGACAATGCTCAGGCCTGTCCGGCCACTTCCTTTGCCCAGCGATAATCCTGCTTGCCTGCGGGGGAGCGCTTCACCGCATCCACCCAGACAAAGGCCTTGGGCACCTTATACCCCGCCAGGCGTTCGGTTAGAAAGACTTTCAGAGCCCCCTCATCGGGCGTGTTCTGTCCCGCGCGCAACGAAGCGATGCCAATCACGCGTTCGCCCCAACGGTCGTCCTTCTGCCCCGCCACGACGGCGTCGAGGATGGCAGGATGGGCGCGGAGCGCCTCTTCCACTTCCTCTGGGAAAACCTTCTCGCCACCGGTGTTGATG